>SDWL01000332.1 GCA_004195315.1 Lutibacter sp. | reverse complement strand
AGATGTGTATAAGAGACAGTTTTAGTTGTTTTACTACTCATAAATTATATAAGTTCAACGGTTTATATGCGTTTTGATTTAACCGATGATAATCGCTATACATTGTCAACTGCAACAAAATCAATTGTTAAAAACATTGAAGGTATCATTACAATTAAAGTATATTTACAAGGTGATTTTCCTGCCGAATTTAAACGCCTTCAAATTGAAACTAAACAACATTTAGAAGAACTTAAAGCTCTCAATAAAAATATTAAATTTCGGTTTATAAACCCTTCTGAAATAGCTGAAGAATTAATTAATAAAGATTTAGAGCCTAGCAGATTGCAAGTTCAGGAAAATGGAAAATTATCTGAAATAGTGATATTTCCTTGGGCTGTAGTTTCTTCAAAAAATAAAACTAAAAACATATCTCTTTTAAAAGATATCTTTTCTTATTCACAAGATGAGCAATTAGAAAGTTCTATTCAAAATTTAGAATATGCTTTTGCCGATGCTATTCATAAAGTAACTTCAAAAAAATCGAAAAAAATTGCCATTATTAAGGGAAATGAAGAACTAAATGACATTTATATTGCTGATTTTTTATTAAAATTAAACGAATATTACTTTTTAGCTCCTTTTACTTTAGATTCTGTTGACAGTCAACCACAAAAAACACTCACTGATATTTCGAAATTTGATTTAGCAATTATAGCTAAACCTACTGAAAAATTTACTGAAGAAGAAAAATTTACGCTCGATCAATTTATAATGAATGGCGGCAAAACAGTTTGGTTAATTGATAATGTTGTAGCAGAATTAGATAGCTTAATGAAAACTGGAGAAACTTTATCATATCCAAGAGATTTAGGCTTAACTGACTTATTCTTTAATTATGGCATAAGAATTAATACTGATTTAATTACCGATTTATACAGTTCAGAAATTCCATTAGCAACAGGGAATATTGGAAATAAAACGCAGTTTAACCAATTTCAATGGAACTATTTTCCGTTGTTAAATTCTACAAACAATCATCCAATAAACAACAATATTGAAGCCGTAAATGTAAAATTTGCAAATAGTATAGATACTCTAAAGAATAACATTAGTAAAACTGTTTTATTACAAAGTTCTCCGCTCTCAAAACCTGTTGGAACTCCTTCAATAATTTCATTAAAAACAATATCAGAACAACAAAACCCTTCAGAATATACTAATGGAAACAAACCTATAGCTGTATTATTGGAAGGTAATTTTAAATCTGGATACAACGGACGTATTAAACCCTTTAAAATTGTAAAATCGAAAGAAAAAGGTATTTATACAAAAATGGTTATTATTTCTGATGGGGACATTATTGCAAATGAAGTTTCAAAAGGAAAACCGCTAGAATTAGGTATCAACAAATGGACAAATCAACGTTACGGAAATAAAGAATTTTTGCTAAATACAATAAACTATTTGTTAGATGATACTGGGTTAATTAACATCCGATCAAAAATTGTTAAAATTGACTATTTAAACAAACAAAAAGCTTTTGTAGAAACTCGTAAATGGCAATTAATAAACATTCTTTTCCCCTTAATAATACTTGTAATTTTCGGTTTCACATTCAACTATTTCAGAAAGAAAAAACACCAATAAATCTTCTATTATTTCATCTTAAAATATTGTTAAAATTAAATTTCGCTAATCTAATAGCTCTTAATATGTTATATTTGTTATATAACTAAAATTTACTACAATGTTAAAAAAATTATCTATCCTTTTATTTATAATAGGAATTACTTCAACAGTAAATGCACAAATTAGAACACCTCAACCTAGTCCTTTTTCAAAAATAGAACAGGTTGTTGGATTAACTGACGTTACTCTAGAATTTTCTAGACCTGCCATGCGCGGAAGAACTATTTTCGGAGATTTAGTACCTTTTGGAAAAATTTGGAGAACCGGAGCAAACGCAAACACCAAAATTACTTTCAGCGATAATGTTATGATTGATGGACAAAAATTGGTTAAAGGTACGTATGCTATTTATACGATTCCAAATGAAGCTACTTGGGATGTCATTTTTTATAGCGATGCTAATAATTGGGGAACTCCTAAAGTATGGGATAAAAGCAAAATTGCGGCAAAAACTACTGTAAATGTTGTGCCAATGGATATGAAAATTGAAACATTTACTTTAACCTTTGATGATTTAACAAGTGGCTCTGCTGTTCTAGGAATCTTATGGGAAAATGTTTATGTTGGCGTTGAATTTGAAGTTCCGACTGATGCTATCGCTTCTAAAAGTATAGATGTTATTATGTCTGGACCAACTGACAACGATTATTTTCAAGCAGCAACTTATTACCATACAGAGGGTAAAGATTTAAAGCAAGCTTTAGCTTGGATGAAAAAAGCCATAGAAGGTGAAAACCCTGAATTTTGGTATTTACGCAGAATGAGCTTAATACAAGCTGATTTAGATGATAAAGCTGGAGCCATTGAAACTGCAAAAAAATCATTAGATGGTGCTAAAAAAGCAAACAATGCTGATTACGTTAAAATCTGTCTCTTATACACATCT
>SDWL01000331.1 GCA_004195315.1 Lutibacter sp. | reverse complement strand
AGATGTGTATAAGAGACAGGTATTGAAGATGGAATTATTTTTAATTTATACCACGAAGGAATTCACCTTGGCGTAATATTACAGCTACTAAAATTCATATAGAATTTGTACATTTGCACTCGAATATATTCTGAAATAGTAAATATAAAGCATCATGAAATTTAACACAAAAGCAATACACGGAAAACAACAACACGATCCTTCAACAGGTGCTGTTATGCCTCCAATTTATCAAACATCTACGTATGCTCAGGCTTCACCCGGAAATCATAAAGGGTATGAATATTCAAGAACTGCAAACCCAACACGTACCGCCCTTGAAAATGCTTTTGCTAGTATTGAAAATGGGGAATTCGGATTGGCTTTTGGTTCAGGATTAGCAGCTATTGATTGTGTTATTAAATTACTAAGTCCTGGCGATGAAGTGGTTTCAACAAACGATTTGTATGGTGGTTCTTATAGGCTATTTACTAAGATATTTGAGAACTATGGTATTAAATTCAATTTTATTGGAATGGAAAATGCGGAAGCCATTGAAAGTTATATCTCAGATAAAACAAAACTTATTTGGGTTGAAACACCAACCAATCCAATGATGAATATTATTGATATTGAAGCCGTTTCAAAAATTGCTAAAAAACATCAAGTTTTATTAGCTGTTGACAATACATTTGCTACACCCTATTTACAAAACCCTTTAAACTTGGGCGCTGATATTGTAATGCATTCAGCTACTAAATATTTGGGAGGACATAGTGATGTTGTGATGGGGGCTTTAATTGTAAATGATAAAGAATTAGCTAATAAATTATATTTTATTCAAAATTCATGTGGTGCTATTTGCGGACCAATGGATAGTTTTTTAGTGTTAAGAGGTATTAAAACATTGCATGTACGTATGCAACGTCATTGTGAAAATGGAAAAGCTGTAGCTGAATTCTTAGCGAACCATCCAAAAATTGAAAATGTATATTGGCCTGGATTTAAAAATCACCCAAATCATGAAATTGCAAAAAAACAAATGAGAGATTTTGGAGGAATGGTTTCGTTTGTAACAAAAGGAAACAAAATTGAAGATGCATTTAAAATAGTTGAAAATTTAAAAATATTTACGCTTGCGGAATCACTTGGAGGTGTAGAGTCATTATCAGGACATCCAGCAAGTATGACACACGCTTCAATTCCAAAAGAGGAAAGAGAAAAAACTGGCGTTGTTGATTCTTTAGTTAGATTAAGTGTTGGTATTGAAGATATAGATGATTTAATTGAGGATTTAGAGCAAGCTTTAGAACTAATATAAATCTGAAAAAGCATAAAAAAAGTGTTTTTGTTATTAACAAAAACACTTTTTTTATGCTTTAAATATATATGGGAAGAAGTTTAATTTAAATAATAAATATACCCAACATGAACCCATAATAACCAATCATTATATTTATTTTCAGGCGCTTGTCTGGCATTTAAACCATCTACATAGTTAGAAAAGAAATATTGCCAACGCGATTCAATTAAAATATCTGAATATTCACCTAATTTATGACGAGTACCAACACCAAATGTTGCAGACATGGTTACACCTGCTGTAACACGAGCTGCCCAAGGATACGTATTAATATCCCATTTTGGATACAATACACCTGGATCCCTCCAATCACCTGACCCATAATCTGAATACATGGAAGGGTTGTAAAAATTCACAAAAGCACCAGCACTTATATAAGGTGACCATTTAAGGTCTGGAATTCTTCTTGAGCCAAAATCTACAATATCAACTATATGAAATTCTAATTGAGCGCCCAAATTCACGAGGTACGTTTTACCGTGATGTGCTCTTAGTTTTTTGGCGCCTTCAGTTAACTGACCAACATTAGGTCCACTTGTAAATGTAGCATCTCTCCATTTTCCAAAGTGCTCTAAATCAGCCTTCATAAATGATAATTCGCCTCTTACCCTAAAATGCTCATTAAAATAATTTGTACGTTGAAACCATCGATACCTATAATCAGAAAAATTTAAATAGTAAATTATACCAACCCCCATACCTACATTTCCTCCAACATTACTTGAGAAATCATTTCTCTGCCCATAATCTGTAGTGAATGATGCAGCACCAGTAATAAACCCAATTTCATGACTACTTCTGTCTTGTCCTTGTGAAGTTGCTATAGTAAAGCAACAAAATAATAGTGTAAATATTGTTAATAATTTATTCAAAGCAAGGTTTTTACAATTGTAAAAGTAATGAAATTTTTAAACTATTAATAATCATTAACTTAATTAGTGTTATTTCAATATAAATATTTCATTTCCTTCCCAATTTGCTCTAATTTTAATCACTTTATCAAAATATTTAACAACTTCTGGTTGTTGTTTGTTTAAAAAATCGCCTGTATCCCATATCCCATTTTTATTTTCATCAACAGTTACTCTAACTAAATAATTTCCAGGAGGCAATAGTATAAAACTTACACTTTGAGGTTTATCTATTTTTTTTGTTCTAATAACAAGTTCTTTTTCATCTAATAATTCAACAATAAAAGATGATTTTTTCTCACTTGACAATTCAAGATTTAAAATTCCATAATCTTGTGGAAATTGGG
>SDWL01000330.1 GCA_004195315.1 Lutibacter sp. | reverse complement strand
AGATGTGTATAAGAGACAGGTTTTCTGCTAAAGAAATTATTGATTTGGCTGATAAAATTGCTAAGGAGTTAACAAAATATGAAAACGTGTTATATCAAACAAAAAGTAAGAGCAATCAAGATCCTCTAAATTTCCCAATTCGTTTAAATAACAAACTAGCGCATTTAAATTCTCTAAGTTCTATAGGAGATTACAAACCTACAGATCAATCTGTAGCATTTAAAAGTGAAGTTGTAAAATTAATAGATGATGAATTGGCTAAAATTTATGCGGTTTTTGAAAATGATGTGACTAAGCTCAACAAAAAAGTTAAACAAAGTGATATAAACCTTATTAATTTAGATTGATAAAAAACACTAAAATATCATTTCGAGCCTTTCGACAAATGCTCAAGAAAGGCTAAGTCAAAAAATCTATGTAAAAATATTTCATTAAAACATTTAGACTACGCTCAATGTGACAATTAAAAATCTGAAATTCATCATTGCGAATGTAATGAAGTAATCTTTTTCTAAAGAAACGGATTACTTCGTTCCTCTAAATGACGTTATTTTTTTATAAACTTATAATAACCAGCCATTAAAACCCCATAAAGAACAGACATAAACAACTGCATTCTAACAAATTGTTCCCAAGTTTCAGTTGAAAAAAATTCTTCAATCATCCCTGATATTCCGCCATTTGTAAAAATGGAAAAAATTATTTTTATAGCAGTTACAACTATTAAAAAGACCAATCCAAATCTTAATGTTAATTGTAAAAACGATTGATTTTTATACGTACTCATTTATTTTAATTTTTGATTGTTATGATGACGATCGTGATCACGTTTTGTTTTTATATCCATTTTTTTATCAAAAGACGCTTGCAAATCTATTCCTGTTTGATTTGCCAAACATAAAACTACAAAAACAACATCGGCTAATTCTTCGCCTAAATCTTTACCTTTATCACTCTCTTTTTCACTTTGCTCACCGTAACGTCTTGCAATAATTCGAGCCACTTCACCAACTTCTTCAGTTAACTGCGCCATATTTGTAAGTTCATTAAAATAACGAACTCCATGTTCTTTAATCCAAGTATCAACTATTAATTGTGAGTTTTTAATATCCATAATGCCTTTTTAAATAATGTTTCAAAGATATTACTTCTTTTATAAAATCTTTAAAAAAGATATTTAGTTTGTTAATTACATTAATTCACTTATTCAAAAATATTTCACATAAAGTGTAATATTATTTAACTTAACACACTAATTAAGAAAAAACATTTAATGAGTAGCGATTTTTACACGAATTCAATTGTGCCCTATTCCGGAATTATTATTAAAATATGTAGGGCTTATACTGATTCCCAAGAAGATTTCGAAGATTATTATCAGGAAGTTTGTTTACAAGTTTGGAGAACTAAAGACCAATTTAGGGGTGATTCTAAATGGTCGACGTGGGTTTATAGGTTGTCTTTAAACATTTGTTTAACAATGATTAAGAAAAAGAATAATAATCGTCAACATTCTGTTACAGATTATAATGTTCCGGAAGTTACCGAAGATAATCATGCATTTTCAGATGAATCATTAAATTTATTATATGATGCTATTAAACAATTATCTGAAATAGACAGAGCAGTAATTTTATTGTATTTAGAAGAAAGGCCTTATAAAGAAATTGCTGAAATTATTGGTACAAACTATAACAATATTGCAGTACGAATTACAAGAATTAAAGAACGATTAAAGAAACTATTAAATTAATACTTAGCAAAAATGGAAAAATCAATCGAAACAATTTGGAAAGATGGCTTTTTGAATAATGATGCCCTAGTGGCTCCTAAAGTAAATAATATCTATAATTTAAAATCAAAACATATTATATCCAAATTTAATAGAATGTTTAAACGAAACCTTATTGGTTTGGTTATCGGATCTTCTTTATTTTTAATTTATGCTGTTTTCGCTGATATTTTAATTATGGGTATTGGAACTTTTATCATATCAAATGTAATAGTTATTGTGAATCTTAAGTTAATGAAAACGCTAAATAATATAGATAAAAACGTAAGTAGCTATAATTACTTAAAAGCGTTTGATAAATGGTTAAAAGATCAGCTTAGAATAAATAGAAAATTAGCTAGAATTTATTATCCCCTATTTTTTATTACTGCAATTGTTGGCATATGGTTTTCTGGAAATTTCCAAGCATTACTCTCTGAAATTTTAGGTAAACCTCATCAAATTTATCTTGTAAATGGGTTTCCTATTTTATGGATGCTACCAGTTATATTAATTGCAGGTTTATTGGCAATTTTTGGAGATAAAATTTACAATTTTGATGTGAATTTAATATACGGTCGTGTTTTTAGAAAGCTAAATGAAATAATTGCAGACATTGAAGAATTAAGAAAATAATACTACGCGAAATGAATATTGAGAAACTATTAGAAATTAAAAACCTTGAACACAACAACAAACTTTCAAAAGCTTACAATAAAATGCAGTGCTTAATTGAAGCTCTTAGTACAAGAAAAATTTCAACAGAATTATTAAATACTATCAATCCTAATATTAAATTCTGTCTCTTATACACATCT
>SDWL01000329.1 GCA_004195315.1 Lutibacter sp. | reverse complement strand
AGATGTGTATAAGAGACAGATGCTGAATAGTATGTACAACACTTTCTAACATTTCTTCCGTAAAATCTAAATGTGTTACCATACGTAATTTACCTTGTCCCATAGAAATAAGACCAATACCGGCATCGTTTAAACGGCTTATAAAATCTTGTTCATTAATAGAATCTATTACATTAAAAATAACAATATTAGTTTCAATAGTTTCAACATTTTTAATAAGTTCACAATTTTGAAGTGCTGTTCCAAGTATTTTTGCTCTTGTATGATCAATTGCTAATCTTTCAACATGGTTATCTAAAGCATAAATTCCTGCAGCAGCCAAATAACCAGCTTGCCTCATTGCCCCACCAAATAGTTTTCTAATCCTTAAAGCTTTTTCCATATGTTCTTTTGTCCCCAATAAGACTGAACCGATAGGAGCTCCTAACCCTTTAGATAAACAAATTGAAATGGTGTCAAATATTTTTCCATATTGTTCAGGTGTTTCTTTTTTTGCAACTAAAGCATTAAATAAACGTGCACCATCTAAATGAAATGCCAAATTATTTTCAGCACTTACTTTCTTTACTTTTAATATTTCTTCAAAACTCCAGCAAGCTCCACCACCCTTGTTAGTTGTATTTTCAAGAGCTACTAATCTTGAATATGGTACATGAATATCTGATCTACTTCCCGAAACAACTTCTTGCAATTGTTTTGCAGTAAACATCCCTCTATCTCCATCAATTAAAAAAGAAGTAACTCCAGCATTAAAAGCGGGACCTCCACCTTCAAAATTATAAACGTGAGCCCATTTATCACAAAACATTTTATCACCTGGTTGGGTATGTAACTTTATGGCCGCTTGATTTGCCATTGTTCCTGAAGGAAAAAACAAAGCTGATTCCATACCAAACATTTCTGCAAGTTTTTCTTGTAATTTATTTACGGTTGGGTCAGATTTGAACACATCATCACCAACTTTGGCATTCATCATAGCTTCCAACATTCCTTTAGTTGGTTTGGTAACAGTATCGCTTATTAAATTTATTTGCATAGTTTAAAAATGAAAGGTTATTTTTGTATCTCTTAATTAAAAAAATGATATCTAACGAACATCTAAATAAATTACAAGAACGCATTGGCAAGTTAAAAACTTACCTTGATATTGACAAGAAAATAATTGAAATTTCAAACGAGGAAGAAAAAACAGCAAACCCTAATTTTTGGAACAACCAAAAGGAAGCTGAGATAGTAATGAAAACACTACGATCCAAGAAACAATGGATTGAAGATTACAATAAAATTATAATCAATTTTGAAGAAGTTTCTATTCTTCTAGATTTTTATGCTGAAGGTGAAGCTTCGGCAGAAGAAATTGAAAAATTATACAATATAACACTTACTTTAATTGAAAATATTGAGTTCAAAAATATGCTTTCAGAAGAAGGTGATAATTTAAGTGCTGTTCTTCAAATTACTGCTGGTGCTGGTGGAACAGAAAGTTGTGATTGGGCTCAAATGCTAATGCGTATGTATTTAATGTGGAGCGAAAATCAAGGTTTTAAAGTTAAGGAACTTAATTTTCAAGCAGGCGACGTTGTTGGGATTAAAACTGTTACCATTGAAATTGAAGGCGAATATGCCTTTGGGTATTTAAAAGGCGAAAATGGTGTACACAGAATGGTACGTATTTCTCCTTTTGATAGTAACGCAAAACGTCATACTACTTTTGCTTCGGTTTATGTGTATCCATTAGTGGATGACAGTATTGAAATTGATATAAATCCTACAGAAATTAGTTGGGAAACTATGAGATCTAGTGGAGCTGGTGGACAAAATGTAAACAAAGTTGAAACTGCTGTTCGTTTACGTCACAAACCTTCTGGAATTGTAATTGAGAATTCTGAAACGCGTTCGCAACTTGAAAATAAAACAAAAGCCTTACAATTACTAAAATCACAATTATATGAAATTGAATTACAAAAACAACGTGAAAAGCGTAGCGAAATTGAAGCAAGTAAACTAAAAATTGAATTTGGTTCTCAAATTAGAAATTACGTAATGCATCCATATAAATTAGTAAAAGATGTTAGAACTGCTTACGAAACTGCTAATGTTGATACTGTCATGAATGGTGAAATTGATGGTTTTATAAAAGCTTATTTAATGGCTCAAGGTCAAAATAAAACTAAAAATGAATTGTAATGAAACACGAAATTAATACCATAATTTTTGATTTAGGTGGAGTACTTGTAGATTGGAAACCCGAATATGTTTACCGAAAAGTTTTTAATGGCGATGAAAAAAAAGTACAATGGTTTTTAACTACTGTTTGTAATAGTGATTGGAATAATGAGCAAGATGGTGGTAGAACCATTGAAGAAGCTGAAAAACTTAAAATTGCAGAATTCCCACAATATGAAGAGTGGATTCGTATATTTTATAAAGAATGGCGCCATATGTTTTCTGGGGCAATTGTTGAAAATGTTGCCTTATTTAAACAGTTAAAAGATTCTGGAAATTATAAAATATATGCGCTAACAAACTGGAGTGCAGAAAAATGGGAATTAGCACTAGAATTATTTCCATTTTTTAATGATTTTGATGGCTGTCTCTTATACACATCT
>SDWL01000001.1 GCA_004195315.1 Lutibacter sp. | reverse complement strand
ATAGATGTTACACAAACTGAAATAACAGACGGTACTTTAGAAACTTGGGTTGGAGCTGGTAATGGTTATGTAACTATATGGTACGAGCAAAGTGGTGGCATTACAGGAACAGATTTAGAAATTTTAGGAAATTTTAATTTAATAGTTTCTAATGGCGTATTACTTATTGAAAATGGATTACCTTATATAAATTATACAGGTGATGAAATAAAAAGCGACTTTAATATTTTTGGAACAACAGGTTTAAACAACACTAACGGAACTTTATTTGCAGTTCGTAATTCAGATGAAATTGGAGCAGGTATTATATATGATGCGTTTTCAACCGTATTTTTAGGTGTTATGGATAATGGTGCTAATACTTCACCTCACGTAGGTTGTGGCTCACCTTTATATCATAAGAATAACGCTTTAATTCCGTCAGCTACAAGAAATGATTTATATGATAATTATGTTATAAATCAAGATGTTTTAATAACTATTTCAAATATTGATTTTTCTGCAAATGGAACTTGGAATTTAAAACCAATACCTGATATTTATACATTAAATTCACATTCAGCAAAAAGTAAGTTAAAGGAATTTATAGTATATAGTTCCGACCAAACTATCAATAAATCAGGAATTGAAGCAAATATAAACGCATACTATAACATATATTAATATGAAAGCAATAATAATAACAGCAGAAAACAATCACAATTTGCCACTTAAAAAAGTAGGTGAAGAAGTGAGATTTACAGAAAATAGATTTCCAAAAGTATGGAATAACACAAACATAAGTTATCACGCTGATTTATCACGCTTTGGTTTTTATGATTATGTTGCTCCAATAATTGAAAAGGTTGAGTTATCACTCGAACAAAAACAGATTAATTTAAGGTCTGAATATTCGCAGAGGATTAGTGATATTGTAGGAATGAAAGAAGCGATTGAAAGAAATATGATTGATGGTAGCTTAATACCTGAGAATATACTTCAAGAAAGGTTGGCGTTAAAAGATGAGTATCATTTGAAATTAAAAGAATTATGAAAGGATATATTGATAAAATTTTAAACTTAACAATTAGTAAAAAATTAACAGTTTTTGTAGTTGCAACTATGTTAATTTTAAAAGGAAGTATTAGCGGTTCTGAGTGGGTTTATATAGCATTAATGTATATCGGAACACAAGGAGTAATAGATTTATATAATAGAATTAAAAAGTAACCCACAACGGAATGAGTGATTTAAAATTATATTTCATAAATGGAATATCATTATTAACAGCACAATTTACAAATTTAGACAATATTTTAAAAATATTATTATTAGTTATAACCATAGGATACACTATTAATAAATGGTATTTCTTAAATAAAAAAAAATGAGGTATTTTAACATAAATGAATTTGATAGTTCTGATTTAAAAGGTTCAGGTGTTAATATGGATAGTACTTTTTTATCTATGTTAGATGAAGCTCGTCACATTGCGAACATTCCATTTATTATTAATAGTGGTTACCGTACAGAAAAGCATAATATAAAAATTAAAGGCGTTCCCGATTCAAGTCATTTAAGGGGTTTAGCGTGTGATATAAAATGTATTGATAGCAGAAGTCGTTTTGTAATAGAAAACGCATTAAAACAAGTAGGATTCAATCGTATAGGTATAGCAAAGACTTTTATTCATTGTGATATTGACGCTGAAAAAACTAAAGATGTTACTTGGTTGTATTAATACGTGTCTACTTTTTATTTTTTTTATATACTTATAACTATACAAAAACCCCTTACAATGTGTAAAGGGTTCAATTACTCAATCCACTAAGTAACCTCAAAAATGGGTATGATAGACGCTCCCAACCGTTAACATAACATTAATGTAAATGCGTAAATAGTAAAAGTTGTGAATACTAATGTAAACGTAACGCAAACTGCGTATAAAAGTGCTATTCCTAATTTATTCATAATGTTAAGTTTTAAATTCTTTGCTAAATTATAAAATTTATTTGATATAAACTAATTATTTTAGAAAATATGTGTTATTCTTGCTATTTGTCCTTGTGTCTTATGATGTAAAAATCCTTCAATAGCTTTTGGAGCGTGTTCAAAACCATTCCTATGATGCCAACTGTCAGTTCCGCTTGGGCTTCTCAAACTCTCAACAGTTAAACCTATATAATCTTTTGACACTTTATGATGTACGTGGTGAGTATATACATATCTATGTTTAGTACTTGCCCATTCTTTAGGGTATTCAGTAGCTATTAACAAAGGTAAATCTTGCATCTTTGCGCCATCTCCGTGAGTTGTTCCAATTAAATTATTGAAGTACTTAAAACCTTTTCTATGTGATATACTACAATCAAAAGTTATGTTGCTACAATTTTTAAAGTATGTTTCAATTACCTGGGCTAAAAAGAATCCATTTGTATAGTCGTGATTTGATGGATTGAAATCAAAATGTACATCGGCAACAGTAATTAATAATTCTAAAACATCAACATATAACTTTTTAGCTATTAAAAAATTACTATGCCACATTCCATCTGTATCTTGAAAAGTACCACTTGTAGTAGTTCTTTTAGGTGTATCAATATGTAATATATCATTACCTCCAATGAATAGTATTTTGTCTATATTAAAACCTTGACATTTATCTAATATACCTTTCACACCTTCTAAAACTCTTTGTACTGCTATCTGGTTGTTATAATCCTCACCACATTCAAAGCCTGATGCAAGTTTACCGATGTGAATATCAGCAGGATCGATAACAAGTAAATAACTTTCAGTATCTTTTTTTCTAATTAATTTAGTAAACTTAGGGCTGTATTGCTTTAAGTCTTTTATTAAATCATCTTTAAGAGTTGAAAATTCAACTTCTATTTTCTCTACATAGTCAGGGTTTTTAATAAATACGCTTTCTTCTTTTGTTTTTTTCCATAAATGTTTAACATTTTCAGTATTTACGTCTAATGTATCGCAGCTATTAAAAATTCCTTCTCTTAATTTATTTAGTTTTTTTAATTGTTTTTTACTTAAATAATATTTAGGATTTCCGAAAGCTTCCTTTTCTCTGTTAATTGGTTTAATTTCTAATCCTAATTGTGTTGCTACTTCTGGTGATAATCTTCTTGAGCTCATATTTATTTTATAAGTTATTAACTATAATTATATAGGTTTAATTAATCTAAAAATAGGTTTCCTAAATATCCAAGCCGCTAATATAACATTTAATAATATACTATACAAATTAAACGGTCTTTTAACTTCTTCAATTAATAATTTATTTTTACTTTTAAAACTACTTATATATTCTTCTTTAAAAGAATTAACAATACTATCTATATTTACATCGATTTTAATCTTGTTATGTTCACTTTTTACAGTTCCTTTAACATTATTAGATATGAATGTATAGTTAAACGGATTTGCTATACCTATTGAATCGCAAACATTATCAATAACTAAGCTGTTTAACTGTTTAGGAACTATCTTTACAATGCTATTAATCCTGATAGTATCATTTGATGTTGTATGTATGTATTCTTTTTTCGACCTACAACTAATCAACATTAAAACTACTAATATTATTATTATTTTTTTCATAAATTTGTCAATATATCATTATAATTATATTCGTATTTCGGTATCAATTCAATCATGTCTTCTATTTTATCTAATATATAAAATTTACGATTAAACCAAAACCCTCTTTTCATATTGTTAGATGTTGTAATTTCACTACCTGATTTATAATTAAACACACTTTTCAAATCATCAGTAAACATTATATAATTACAATGTTTAAATCTTATTTTCAATTCGTAATGTATTGATAATGTTACTGTTTTGTATTGCATAATGTTTTTTTATCAGTAGTTAGCAAGTTAATTAAAGTTCACATTGCAAAAACCTCAACTACTTAATGCCAATTATCTTGTTTTGTTTAAACGCTAACTTTTTTGTACTTGTCTTTAACTAATGCTAACTATCAAAATAATTAACTTTTACGTTCGTGTTTTTCTATAAAACGTTCGTACACATCTAAAAGTGGCAAAAAATAAAGCCAAGTACAAAAGTACATTCCATATTTATAAATATTGTCTAAGTTTAATTCTGTTTGACTAAGTGGTTTTTCATTCCAACCAAAGTAAGTGTTGTATATTATCCAATATATTATTAACGCTCCAGCTAATCTAATAGCAAAATTCATTTTTTTCATTTCTTTATTTATTTAATTTGTCAATATTCCTTAAAGTGTAATCATTTCGTAATACAGTTAATCTGTGAGTTGGGTTTGCCTTGAACCTCAACAATAATTGTTTTAGTCTTTATGGTAGCTCTTTTATTTATTATCTACGTTCAATTTCCTCCCAAAACCCACAGTTAACTATCAATAAAATTAATTTTAGCTTCAAGCCAGTTTACATAATCTTTTTCGTAAGAACCCCAGTTTACATAATTAATCCATTTTTTTCCACCTATTATGTTTTTTTCTTTTCTAAATTGTTCTCTTAGTGTCATTGTTTTTTTATTAATTTATTTTTATATTTTACCTAAAACTAAATTTTATCTAATACAGTTAAAAGTGAGTTGGGTTTGCCTTGCACCTCAACAATAACTGTCTTTTAATTTATTCGTAATTCTTTTATTTATTATCTACGTTCCATTTCCTCCCAAAGCCCACAGTTAACTCCGCATAACAGTATAACTTACTTTAGTAATTATATAGTGTGTTTTTTAGGATATTTATTTACGTCTTTAATAAACTTCCTTGCTTCTTCAATATTAGTATATTCTATTAAATCATAGGTTTGTATTTGAAAAATGTAGTTATTAAAACTTAGTCTTTCTCCTTTTTTTGTTATCCTTTCCCAACTATCAATGTTTATTGTTTTTTCCCACCATAAATAGCCAATTGTTTTTTTATCTATATATTTTTTGTATACTATAAACTCATTTTCAGAAACTTCTACTATTTTAAAATCTTTATTCATAATATTATAATTTTAGTTATTAAATCGTTATTCTGTTATACGTGTACAGTTAAAATTAATTAAAACTCCATTTCTTCGTCTGTAATATCAGCCCTTTCTTGTAAAATTTGTAATAATCTTTCAGGTGTTAGTATATATCCATCAAGGGGTTCGTCAGTCCCAAACTTTCCACAGTCAGCACTAAACTCTAATGTTATTTTTCCATCTTTAAGTTGTTTAAACTCTACTTCTGTACTTATATCTTCTTTTTTCTTATATAATAAACTCATTTTTGTATCTCTTTTTAACTAATAATAACTATTCATATAATTTATACTATCTTTTGGCCTTATATAAAAATCAATGGTAATAGGCTCGGCCGTTGTTTTATTATCTATAATTTGCATTTTGTGGCCACCGTACAAATCATATAATTTACAGTTGTAAACTATAAAACAATTTTTGTTAATTTACTCAATGGCACATTTCCACATATAAGGGTTTTACATTCACTTGTAATATCTGCAACTTTATGTTTTAATTCTATGAAATTAATTGTAAATTTTTCACTATTATAAATTACAGTATCGCCTTCTTTCAAACTATTGTTTAACAGTAGACAACTCTTGCAAATAATTAAATTTTCTTCTTTATATATCAGTGTATCTAAATCATTTAAAGCCCATAAAACTTCAAGGTTGTCATCTTTTATATTGTTCAGTATTCTATGTCTTATTTCTACTAATTTATCTGTATTCATAGTAATGCTTTTGTGTTTATTAAAATCTAATCATTTACGTGTACAGTTGCAATTAATTTTAGCATATTACTATGTGTTTTTCCTAATTGTTTTCTGTCCTTTGGTAATCGTCTTATTAATATTCTGCTAGGATAAATACCCTAAAACATAATACCAACTATTGCATATAAACAATTAAAAACTTTCCTTACTGTTTTTAAGAGTTCTTTAGTTATCTCGTTTATTAATCCACCTTGTTGTCTTACTCTAAAAAGTAAGTACAATATTAAAAGTGTTTGTATAATATCTGTTATATCTCTAACCATAATTTATTTTTAAAATTCATATTCTAATGTAGTTAGCAAACATATTAAAATGGTGTATAATGTTTGGTTAGGAATATTTTAGAAAATACTTGTCCATTAGTCATTTTTACTTTATATCTTCCAAATTCAGATGCTATTTCTCTTTCCACATCTTTATAGTACTTGTATTTCCATTTAGAACCAATTTTAAAACGGTTGCTAACTATACGTTTAGCTAATTTAACATCATCTTTATTTGTAATAATTATTCCTATATCTTTTTTCATTTTATATAAATTAAATTTGTTAATACTTACTTAAAATAGCCAAACACTCTAAAGTTCTAAACAATTACCTATTAAGTAACCACTTGTAACATTTACGGAAACCTATCTCAAACCCAGCCCATTCATTATTTGTTAAAATAAGTTTTTTCGATAGTTTATTTCTACCAACAACATCTACAATCTCGGCATTTACTTCATCTAAACTCGGCAACTGTAGAGAACTCTTGCAAATAATTAATAAATCCTGTTTCAACTCCAGTATTTTATTTTCTATACTAATCTTAAACCCTAAATTCTTCTCTGTTTTTAAAAATATTTCTTGTCTTTCTAATTCTTCTCTTAAAACTTTTTCTGATATTCTCATAATTATTATTTTTTTTGTTATTTACTAATCATTTATGTGTACAGTTCTAAACAATTAAAGTTTATTTATTTCTTGTTTTACCTGAAACCAATGTCCGTTTCTATTCCAATGCCATTTTTGATCGTGTTTTTTTTCATCAATCAATTCATCTACTAAAAATAATGAGCATTCTTTAGCTACAAATGGTGCAGCTCCTAATAAAATAAATTTGTCTACAATTCTTTTTGCTGTGTCTTTTGCGTTCATAATAATATCTGTTTTATTTTTATTCTTTAACAATTTAATAACTATGTATAAAAAATAAATTACTTAGTACATTCTATTTTTGTTAAACACTATCTTTTTACAACTAGGGCAAGTCCATTGCTCAAACTCTTCTCCAACTATTCCTGTTCTGCTAATACACTCACAAAAATCAATTTTGGTAAGGTTCTTTTCATCTTCAAATTGCTTTCTCATAATTTGTTTTGTTTTTATTAATTCATTTCTTATACTATTCAGTTAGTAAGCAATTTTAGCATATTACGCCGTGTTTGTTCGCTTCTATATTTAACCAATGTTTGTTTAACTTTTATTTTCTGCTAGAAAAACTTCCCTAAAAAAGCTACTAACTCTCAATATAACCAATTAAAAAAATTAGCCATCTACACGTTTTATTAACTGTTATTTATCATACATATTATTCTTCTTACTTCTCTTGTGCTAACTCCACAGTTTTTTAGCTTTTTAATAATAAATGAATCCCTTTTATAATCAGAAGATAACTCTAATAATTCTTTTGCATCTTCAAAATTACAAGCACTTTTTAAAACCATATCTCTAATTATATCACATAATTCTTTGTTATAAAATAATTCTTCTGTTATCATAATATTTTGTTATTTTAATTATTAATATTTGGCTATCGCCATTTGCATTCCTATTTTTTTAAAAGGTCATATCGTGTAAAGTTCTAAACAATTAAAGCTGATGTAAATATTCTGTCTTATACATACTACGCATAGCATCTTCACTATATCTTATTCCTCTTTTTATATAGGTTTGTGCAATTGTTTTTGAATATCCAAATGTTTTATACCATTCATCGAAAGTTAGTGTTTCATTTTCCTTTAACTGTAGAGAACTCGAGCATATAACAAAATTTTTAATTATATAGTCTGCTATCGCCTCTCTTCTCCAAAGATCGTTTTCGTTACTCCCCATAAATCCCTTTGCGTCAACGTCGTCTTGTATTTCTTCTATCTTATCTAAAATCTCACTTCTATCCATTTTTGTTTTGTGTTTTTTTATTTAAAAATCTTGCCATATACGCAGTAAAGTTAACCCGTAATAAAGGTTTAACTTTATTCTTTTGGCTTATCTACTATTTCTTTAGTACAGTTATCGCACCAAACCATTTCAGGGTAATTGTAAATTGGGTTTTGGCATTCGCAAAAAGTTTTTTTCTTTGTGCTTAAACCTAAATCTTTGTTTTTACCAAAAATACTTTCTAACATCTTGTCTAATTCTTTTTCTGTTCTTTTTTTATTTCCCATAATATTTTTATTTTTGTCCTTTACTTCGGGTAACTATCAAAATAATTTATTAAAGTTTGAATTCTCTGCTAAGCCTATACTGTCACTATGTTTAAGTGTGTTAATCATCTAAAATGTGCTTGTTTTGAATTCTTTAAAATTCATACTCTAAATCCAGTTGGAGTTTATATTGGTTGTCTTTATGTGTTTAGAGTAATTGTTATTAATTACCGTTGTATTATTTTTATTAATTAACGTCATTCATCTATTCCAACACAAACACCAACTATGTACATAAAAAATAACTACTTAATCGTTTTTAATTTATCCGTTACTTTTCATGTACTATTAAGTTGATAATTAATATTTGCAACGATATCTGTTTTGTAATTAAAAGGTTTCTTGGTTATTTAACAGTATTATTATTTATAACTACGTTCCTTTTTCGCAAAAACTAATAACAACTATTCAAAATAATTAATACTTACTTAGGTGCTTCGGGTAATGGTTTCCAATGCGTAACCTTTTCTATATTTCTACCACCGTAATAGTCTTGCCAAAAACCCTCTAATGTATAACCAACTTGCATTTCACTCATTCCATTATAAACAAGTACATCTTCACTTTGTTGTCTTTTGTTTTCTAATGGCAACTTTTCTTCTATATTAATCCATTCCATAATTCGATATTTACTTTTGTATTTATTCGTACTAATCATTTCGCAAAGCAGTTATACGCAATTAAAGGTTTAACTTTCTAAGGGTTTCCTTATATATTTCAGGTAGTTCATATTCTGAAACCTCTCTATCTCCAATTAAGTAGGTCGTATCAGTGTATTTAAATAAGAAACTTCTCCAATCCTCAAAACTTAATACATATTTGTCCTTTAACTGTTCGCTTTGCCGTATAACTCCGTGCAAAGCAAATAAATCATTCAAGTCTTTGGCTAAATCTTGCCAATAAATTTTATTCACATAATTACAATCTTCCGCTTCTTGGTTAAATGTTTCGTATTCTCCAATCTTTTTTAAAATCTCTTTTGTTAAATCCATAATATCTGTTTTTTATTTAAATAGTTGTTAATAAAATTGCTTAAATAATCATTTTTTGTTAATCCTATTTTTGTACAACATACTTGTGTTTTTAATTCAGTAATCCATACATCCCAATTATCTGTTATTAATTGTATAAACCCTTCATTGCTTCCACGTTGTTTATATCTCTGGATATATTCGTCTTTTAATTCAATCTTGGGATATACTAACATAAAATCAATACCGTTTTTCACAAGTGCATCTCTAACTTCTTTGTGGCTTGAGACTAAAATTATATCAACTTTATTAATATTTTTTTTTATGTGTTCTATGTAATTATTTGGAAAGTCTTTTTTATCAAAATTACTACTGTCGCTATCTAATACATTTAGTTTTGTATTATTAAAAAAATAGGTTTTTCCAGTCGCAGGGAAAGCACTTATTACTAATGTTTTTTTCATCTTTTTTTGTATTTATTTATTAAATTAATATTTTAAAATCTGTTGTTTTTTTACTCGTACTATTTTATGTACTATACAGTTAGTAACCTATTATTTTTTTATGCAAATTAGTTATACTTGTACCTGTAACCTTTATTAATCCGTTATTTTTAGTGGCTGTTGCACCGTTACCGTTCATATTTACTGTTACATTCCAACATTTTTTATCTAATCTCTCTAAACGTGTCATAATATATATTTTTAATTGTTAATAATAATCAAATCTACAAAACTTATTTCAATAAACAATACTTTTTTTAATTATTTTTAAAAATCAAAATCATCTGGACTTGTAGCTTCTGTTTCAAAAGCATCTTTTACGTCTATTATAGGTAATGGTTTTTCTTTTATTTCATCAATATTAATTCCTTTTCTATGAAAATCAATTTTAGTAAATGGACTTATACCATTAAATAAATATCTATTCATTCTTACATTAAAATCAATATTATCAATATCCTGAGGAATACCTACTAACTTTTGCTTTTTAATTTTTTGACTACCAAAAATAACTTCACTATCTTTAAAATCTAAGGCTCTATTTGGTCTCCATACAAATAAAGAATTATCTGTTTTATCTGAAAATGTACCACCACCCTTAATATTATTTAACATTGGCTTATGATAGCGACCTTCGTCATTTTCATTTTTCTTAGGTGTTACTTGATGAGCAACTAAATTAACACTAATATTCAATTCAACTGCTAAACGCTTTAAATCTGACATAAATCTACTTATATATAAATCTTCACGCTCACCACTTCTCATTTTATGTTCAATAGTATTGTAAGGGTCAATTATTAAAGTTCTAATACCTTTTTTCCTTACTAAATATCTTGCACGTTCAAAAATGGATTCAAGTTTAAAATCTTTCTCTGGGTGTATTAGGAAAAAATTTTTATCCACAAAATCCATACCTTCGTTGAATTCTTCTTCACTCATATAATTATTAGTGTAAAAAGGATCACAACTTTTACCTATATACATTTCAACTATATCATTAAAAAAATCATCTATTGGCATATTCTCAGGTGAAAAAATACCTACTTTTGCACTTTCCCAATAAGCCCTAATAGTACACATCTGATTTAACAATAAGCTCTTACCTTCATTATTATATCCAGTCCATAAATTAACCTCTCCACCTCTCCATGTAAAAGCTTTATCTACAACATCAATATAAGTTGTTGTACCTCTATTTTGTCCGTTCTTATATGAATATAACATACTTTTACGTACATCAGAAACACTAAATACACCTTCAATCTTAACATCTTTCGCTTTTACAATAACGTTTGAAAGTTCATCTTTACCATATTTAATAAGATAGTCATTAGCATCTTTACAATCTTTAAAATCTACTAATTTACATTTTTCAGCTCCAAACCTTCTAATTAATTCTTTTTGACCGTGTATTCCTGCTGCATCATTATCTACAGCTAAATAAATAACTTCTTTATTTTCAAAGTAATTATAATAATTATCTAAATAATCTAAACTAACGTCACCTTTTAAATTAAAACCATTAGGAACTGATACGCAATTAATATACCCAGCAGTAACAAATGAAAGTACATCAATTTCACCTTCAACAATTATACACTCCCTTGATGTTGCTATGTTGTCGATATTGTAAAATATCTTTTCAGCACCTTTAAAAAGTTTAAAATTTTTACGTGCATCTCTATATTTTACGTTAATTAATTCATTTTCTAAATAATAATCAAAACATATTACATTTTCATCTTTTTTTGTTTGAGGCATCCATTCTTTTGATTCACGTATTTTTAACGTATTTAACGCACTTTTACTTACACGTCTAACGTCTAACATATAACTTAATAGTTTATCGCTTAAATCTATATTAGGATGGCTTAGGATTGGTTTTACATACTCTTTTATAACTTGCTTTGATTTATATGTATGTAGTTGTATAGTTTCTCCGCAATGATTACATTGTCCCAATCCAGTATCCCAATGTACAGACATACATTTATCTGTTTTCTTTTTTCTATCTTGTGAACACTTAGGACAAATTGAAGTTTTAGACTTTTCAGCTATTCCGTATATATTATATTCATTTATTTCAAATCCGTTTATCTCCATTATATTTGATTTGTTTTACCTATTTTCTTTACTCTAAATTGTGATAAGTTTTGTTTGCTTAACCAATTAGTAAAATGTACTTTAAAATCCTTTATACTTTTCTTTTGTTCTTCCATTGTTATTAAATGGTTTTCAAATGTAGTAATAAATATTTTAATAACATCAATTTTTATTTTATTTTGCATAGCTATTACTTCTATCCATTGTTTATTATCTAAACATTTTTTAATAAATTGGCTATTATTAATTATATTATCTTCTTTTTTCTTATCTCTTCTCTTCTCTTCTTCTCTTAATGGTTGAGTTTCTGTTGAACCAAAATTCAACGGATGTTCAATTTGTGTTAAACTTATGTTAGTTTCTTGTTGTAATTTCTTTAATTTACGAGCTTTTGCACTTGCTATTCCAGCTTTACTACTTTTTTTAGATTGTTCATCTCGCTCTTCTCTTTGTTCATCTAAAAAACTAATTGATATAAATCTATCTTGTTTTATTTTAAACAAACCAGCAGCACTTAAATCATCTATAAGTTCTTCACAACTTCTAAACCTTTTAATTAATTTATCAAAATGTAAATTACATTCATTGCTCCAATAGTAAGAGCATATATTTATAAACAATCCTTGATGTTCATAAGTTTCAAGTGTTATATCTCCATCGTTCCACTCTGAGCAGAAAAATTTAAAGTATGGTAAATCCTTAGCCATATTCTAAACTTATTTAAGTAATTCATTAAGCTCAATTTCGTTAAACTTATCTTCAGCACGTTCTAAAGTGTTACAAGTCCAAGCCCAAACTCCAAATGCTTTATCACTTGGATATGATACACATTCGTAAAGTGAGTTTTCACGACGTTTAAAAACTTCATAATGTAATACATTGTTTTCTGATACTTCGTACAAGTAAGCATAATCTGACGCTTTAACCTGATTAAAAATGTAACCTTTAACTTGTCCAATTCCTACAAAATACTCTTTTAATTCTTTCATATTAAATATTATTATATTAAAAAACCTTACAATTCAAGTATGGTTTGGCATATACTATCGTTGTAAGGTTTAAATATTTTAAGTTACTATGTCGCCAAACCGTAACAGCTCTCAATATACAAAATATATATCATATAATCTAATTTATTATAAATTAAAAGTATCGACATAAGTACTAAAAGTATCTATAAAAGTTACAATAACTCATATCTTATTTTACGTTGTCCTTTATGGGTAATAAATAAACCATCTCCTCCTAATCCTGATAAATATTTTGATATACAGCCTGGATTAACTCCTAATTTTTTGGCGCAATCTAAAAGAGATGGAAACTCACCGAGTAGTTTGTCGTCATCATTATACGCTCTAATAGGCTTTCTGTTTTTAATACTACCTTTTCTTTCCACTTTAAGGCTAGGCATATAATTACGTTTTTTAGACAAATCTAATTCTATAATTTGACTAACTTTAGATAAATTGATATTAAGTTTCTTAGCAATAACTGCTGACCTGTTATCATTGTTATTGTAAAAATAAAATAAAACATCTTCAACTTCATTTTCTGTTTTCATACTATAATTTGTTAGCTCTTAAATAGTGCTCAAAGTGTTCTATTTCCACTGGTGTTAAATCGTTATATCTACATAGCCTATAATCTCTTAAACTTATTATTTTTCCGTTTACAAAGAATATACCTTTGTGTTTTTTTGATGAGTGTATATGTGATGTCATATTCTATGTTCTTTTTTACGTAATAATTTATTATATCTAATTTTTGCTCTTTCAAAATCTTCTGCTTCAACTATTACATCAAACCATTCATTACTATCAAATCTATAACTCTTTAGTTTTTCTTTTGATTTCATTTTGTATTTCTTTAAGTTCCTCTCTATTATACTTCTTAATCGTTTTCTTACTATTTTTAGCACGTTTAACAAGTTTGTTATAGTTTGATATACCAATTCTATTAGGTAGGTTTAAACTATATTCGTCAAAGTTCCCTTCTTTAAATCTGTTACATTGAATGCACTGACCGTTTATATTATGTAAATCAAATTTAATCGATGTGTATTTTGCTGCTGAATAAAAATGTCCAGCGTCAAAATCATCTTTCCATTCAGTACCGCAACTTATACAAGGCTTATGTTTATCTCTTAGTCTAATGTACTGATGAACTTTTGTTTTTGTGTAGCCTAAAACAGTACCTAATGCTACACGTTCTTTTTTCTTCTTTACAAGTAACTCAATAGTAGCGTCATTTTCTTTCTTAATTTGTTTAGTTAATTCAATGGCGCAACCTACTGAGCAGACTCGCTGAAAAGAATTAAACGGCGTAAATTGTTTATTACATAACTTACACCGCTTTTTTCTTATCTTAGTCATTATAATATATTAGCTATTACAATCCATATTATTAAATCAATTATAGATCCTGCAAGTAAAACATTATAGCTATAAGGTTCTTCTTTGTTTAATCTTTTAGTTTTTTGTGCTAAATATCTAGTAATAGAACTTGCTAAAGGATAACCAATAAGCCATATTACAAATGGTAGATTTTCCATAATTAAAATGGGATATCTGAAACTTCATTACTTTCATTCAATGCATCTCCAACAGGTGCTAATGGTGGTGGTGTTTGCATACCTTCCATTTTCTCAATCCTCCATCCTTGTATAGCGTTAAAATAAACAGCTTCACCTTGTGGATTTATCCATTCCCTACCAGTTAAGTTAATTGATATTTTAACCTCGTCATCTACTTTATATTTATCTAAGATATCGCATTTATCTTGCACAAATTCAATGTTTAACATTTGAGGGTATTGGTCTTTTGTCGTTAAAACCATTTCCCTTTTTCTAAAACCACTTTCTCCGTATGTTTTAGTTTCGTTAATTCTTTTAATACTTCCGTTTACTTCCATAATTTATTTGATTTTTTGTAATTTAATTTAGCTAATTTTTTTTCTTCTCTAGTATAATAAGACTGTGCTTTTACTAAATAATTAGTTTTGTCATCATACATAAAATAATTTCTAACTAATCTAATTCCCTCTCTGTTTCTACCGACTTCTTCTGTTATTAATCTCATAATTTATTGTTTAAAAATATTGTTCTACGTTTTCAATTATATCTTGTTTGTCAAAATTAAAATATTTCACTATAACATCCAAACATTTATTATAATATTCACTAAAAGACTCTTCATTCATTTGTGAGAATGAGATACTATCAGCTTCATATATTTGTTTTCCTTCTAAGTTATACCTTAGTGTGTAATATCCAGCTTCAATGGTTAAATCATTCCTTAAATGATCTATACTATTGTACCTTTCTTGGTTTTGATAAACCATATTAAGCAATGCAAAGAACTTTTTATGAAACATATAATTTCGAGGCTTCTTAATTTCACATTCTAAAAAGTCACCTACTTTTATACGTTTTATTTTATCGTAGTCAGTATCGTAAGCGACTTTAAAAGTGTTGTTAAGTTGTTTAACTATTGTGAATTTCATATATTAACTTTATTAATATACTCATCTCTCAATTTAGTACACGTTCTAACGTTGTGTACCAATTTCTTAAATATTGGGTCGCTTAAATACAACTGTTCTGTATTGGGTAGTATTTTTAAATCTACTACATCATAATGATTTCTAAACCAACTATCAAATTCTGTAAGTTGAAATTCATCTATTTTAAATGTTGCGTTTACCGTTGGCATAAGTCAAATGTTTTAATTAATAAATCTATTTTTCATTTCTTTAATTCTGCTAATCGCTTATCTAATAAAAGTTTTTGTGCTGGTTCAATATCTCTTAATTTAAAAGCATCGCTAATATGTTCAACTGTACCACGTGTAATTAAGAAGTCCATACCTTTAGCGTCTAATTTTTGTTTTTTATTTAAGTCATTACAATATTTATTTACATCCCAAATACGTTTCCCATTTTGTGCTGGGTGATATTTACCGTTATTATCTTTAATAACTTCTTTAATTTTAATAATCTTTTTAGAATATAAAAATCTACCAATACCCCACATAACAGCAGCACGTTTAAAAGCATCAGAACTTTCTCCCTTTTGTTTTTCTATATTGCTTTCAGTTCCACAATCTGACTTCCAAACCCATCCCATACTGTCAACACTATTATCATTTCTTCTTTGCTCTATATTTATTCCAATACTGCAAAATAAATTACCTTTATGCTCTTGAAATTTACATTGCCAATTTTCAGGACCACAAACATCATCTAATAAATCTTGCACATCTCTTGCGTCTACATAAGCAACACATTGAGAATTATATTCATTAGTACTTTGCACTCTCCATTTATGAGGTATAACTTTTTTTAATTCTTTTAATTCCATAATTATTTAGTTTTTAATGTTTTACGAATATACAACAAAGAAACGATTAAAACAAATGCAGAACCAAAATAAACAGGATATTTTAATAATAAATACAATATCCAAAAGAATAATTGAACTCCATAATATACTACCGCCATAAATAAGGCTATTATTGCTATTGATATAATAATTTTATAAACTGTTTTCATTTTTTATTGATTTAAGTTTCTTTTCTTTAAGTTTCTTTTCTTTACGTTGTTTAATGTTCTCTTTAATCTTTAGTTCTTCTTCCCAACTTCTATAATAACCTCCTACTATTGGATGCTCATCTATACTATTCCAAAATTGTTTTCTCATACTATCTTCTTCTCTTTTGTTGTTTGTCAAATAAATTAAATGTAAAAGATACTGACACTCCACCTAATGAAGTAGCTAATATATCCTTACTATCAAATCCTTTATACACTCGCTGGTCTATTAATTCCTTTGTTACACCCGCTAATACCGACATTCCGAAAGAATACCAAAAAGCCTTTTTAGTGTCGTTGGTAATTTCTAATACTGTTACGTATGTAATAGCCGATACACCAGCACCAACTATAAAATGTAATTTCTTATCCTCTGCTATCTGTCCGTAAGATGCTGAACTAATCAACATCAATAATAATAGTTTTTTCATAATTAATAATTTATACAGTTTAATATTTCGTTATCTGTAATTTTGTCGCTGTAATCTTTTCCGTGTATATCTATAATAACAACATCACTTAAAAATAATGCTTCAAACTCATAGTCGTCATACCCAGTCCACATTACAATTTCTTCAAATTCTATTTCAATATTATAGTTTTCTGTTTCAACTCCTTTTTTGCAAGTTGATGTTGAATGTTGGTCGCCTTCAAAGTTTTGATCAAAGTCTGAGCAATCTAAATTAATAGATTTAATACCGTTTAAAATTTCTTGCTTGTTCATACTACTTTTTTTAAAATGTTTATCGGCTCTAATCCGTATCTAATTAATCTCATATCATAACCTATTGCAGCTTCACGCTCTGTAAGATAGTGACATCGCCATCTAACACCCCTATATTGTAACTGAGCTACCCATCTTTTTTTAATATTCTTAAATCTTGGATGTTTCGGATCTGCAAAATCAACCCCTTTGTAATTTTCTGATTTCATACTATTTTTTATTTAAGATATTTAATACTACTTCGTACTCTTTTAATTTTCTTGTATGATAATCAAAATTCCACTGAGCATCTTTAATCATTGTGTCTAATACTGTTTCTTCTTGTGTTGTTGTTTCTGTAAATTTTTTCATTTCTTATAGTTTTAAATTAATTATACGCAAATATATAAATCTTTTTTAAATAAACAACTAAAATAATAAAATAATTTATTTTTAAAAATAACTAATAAAAAGTTTGTTTTATTCATTTATATTTCGTATGTTAGCGTTTTCATAGTTTTCCTATCTTTCATAGGGCACAATAGATACCCGAAGATTGAAAGGTAGGTTTGAAATATAAATAAAAGTTCTTTGATTGAAGGTAAATACAGACTAATTTGCTATCGCAGAGCCTAACCATACAATAGCTATGGTGCTGTTCATCTGTAAACTGTATCAGCAGTTGTGTTTATTGTATATGTATTAAATTCTGTGGTCGCATCCCAAATAATCAAATGATGTAATTTAATATCCTACTGAAATTTAGGCAAAGAACTTTTTAAAATAAATAAATATGATAGCGATAGGTAAAGATACATATATGGAAGATGAGTATATTATTTCAACTGAATATATAGAGCCTACATTGTATGTAACAGTTTCGCAAACTGATAGTATGAATGAGACTAAAACGTATGAATGGAGACTTATTAGCACGTATAACGGACAAGTTGAAGACTTATGCGATGATGCTATATTTTGCTATGAAAGGGATATAAAAAGAGAGTTAAAGGATTGATTAAACAATCTATTTCAATTATGGATAAAAGAAAAGATAACGGAGGTGTAAGAGAAAACGCTGGGCGTAAACCAAAAGCGGATGAGTTGCGTTTAATTGAGAAGCTTGATAATATAATTAATCAGGATGATGTAATAGAGAAGCTTAAAGATCTAATAAAAGACGGAAACTTTAACGCTCTTAAATTGTATATGGAGTACAGATTTGGTAAACCTAAAGAAGTAATAGAAAATATTAACAGAAACTTTGAAGCTGGTAAATTATCAGAAGAGGAGGTTAAAATGTTAAATAAAGCATTAGAGACAGAGTACTAAAATACAAATGTGAAAACAGTTTGCTTTTCTTTACTCGGTATATGTTTAAAGAAAACACAAGGAGGGCTTTTAAAGTCGCTCCTCATTTTGTTGCTATTACTGAGACATTAGAAAAGGTAGCGAGAGGTGAAATAAAAAGGCTAATAATTAACATACCCCCTAGATATGGAAAGACTGAAATAGCTGTAAAAATGTTTATACCGTGGGGATTAGCCAACAACCCACAAGCAAAGTTTATACACCTATCTTATTCAGATGATTTAGCATTAGATAATTCAAGTCAAGCTAAAGAGTATATGCAAAGTGAAGCTTTTCAGTCGTTATGGGGTATGGACCTGAAGAAAGATGCCCAAGGTAAAAAGAAATGGTTCACAGAAGATGGTGGGGGTTTGTATGCTACTGCTGCTGGTGGTGCTATAACTGGTTTCGGTGCTGGATTACCTGATATAAGGAAGGATAATAGTTTTAGTGATTTTGGAGGTGCTATTATAATTGATGATCCATTAAAACCTGATGATGCGTTTAGCGATGTTAAACGCAAAGCTGTTAATAATAGATATAACAATACAATACGTTCAAGGGTAAATGATAGGGATACGCCTATCATAATTATTATGCAAAGGTTACATGAGGATGATCTGAGTGGGTTTCTTTTAGATGGTGGTTCTGGTGAAGATTGGTATCACTTGAATTTACCAGCTTTAGATGACAATAAGCAACCATTATGGGAGGATAAACATACATTTGAAGAATTAGAACAGATTAGACAAGCGGATCGTTATACATTCGCTGGTCAATATATGCAGACCCCAGCACCAGATGAAGGAGGTGAATGGAGAAAGGCTTGGTTTGAAATAGTTGATAAATCTGAAGTGCCTAACAATGTTAAATGGGAATTGTATATTGATGGTGCGTATACAAAGGTAACATTAAATGATCCTACTGGAATACAAATATCAGGAAGTTATAAGAATGACTTATATATTTGGTCAAGCATAGACAAGTATTTAGAGATGCCAGAACTAAGAGATTTTATAAAGCCACATATTGATGCTACTGGATTAAATGTAAGACTAATATTATTAGAACCTAAAGCATCTGGTAAGTCATTAGCTCAGTTATTAAAAAAAGAAACGAGATTAAATGTTAAGGAGTTACAGACTGAATTTGTAAAGGTTAGTAAGATTGAAAGGGCTAGGAGTTCAAGTCCTTACATTGAAGGGGGCAGAGTTAAATTAGTTAGGGGTAATTGGAATGATGCGTTTTTAAAACAAGTTGCTACATTTCCAAATGCTAAACACGATGAGCATATAGATTTGACGTCATACTCAATAGAGAGGAATTTAATAAACAATAATAAAGGATTTATAAGAGCAATTGTATGATAAATTATAAAGGTTGGACAATAGAAGAAACTAACCATAAGGATAGTATTTATTATTGTAATTACAGTAATAATATATCAACATACGTACATAAGAGTAAAAACCTACAATGGTGTAAAGATATGATTGATTTGTTCGATTATGATAATATAATATTTAACTATCCAAATGTATAGTATAGAAAACATATCAATTAAAGAATATTTTGAATTATTAGACAGTTCAGAGTATGATATATTTGTTGATACTCTAACACCTAATAACGTATTTAACGGTAAAAGGTTTGATGTTACTAAGTTTACATTTGATGATGTAAAGATTGTTCAAGGTATATTGAATAACGCTACGATAGATAATATAAAAGACTTATATATACAATTGTTTAAGTTAGGTAGTTACGATGTTAATGCCAACGTTGAATTTTATAACACTTCTATATTTGATTTGTTTAGGACTAAGAAATATATCAACGATTATATTATTAAATTAATTAATACTGAGAGTAAGGTGTTGTCTGGTATTCCTGATCCTAAAATGATGCGGGTAAATGCTGGTGAGAAATTAAAGGTAGTAAGCCATTTACTAACAAAGATGCGTTTAGCCGAACAGTTCAACACGTCACCTGATGAAATAGGAAAATGGAAGTACACAACAGTATTTCCTATTCTGTTAGCTAATAAATTAAATAACGATGTACAGAGAGAGTACGCGCAATTAAAGTAATATGGTAGATTTAGTAAAAGTTTTGGAGGATCATTGCGACACGTTAAAGTGGTCTTTTAGTTATGGTAATGTATCTAATAATAATTTATTAGTTAGTGACTTAGATGCTGATAGGGTGTATTTATTGCTTGACCCTGTTACACGATTAAAAGCTAAATCACCATTCGGAGGTGATGGTGAGGTTACATTTAACGGCTCGTTTATGTTATTAGTTAAGTCAGATATAGATAAAGTTTATCATAACCAATTATCAGTTGATTCAAGTGCTGGTAAATACGAATGTAGTATTAAACCGTTACTTGAAATACAGTTACAAAAATTAGAAGATTTAATAGGATGTAGTAATTATCAAATAACAAATTGGTCAATCATTGACACAATAAACGCTGGAGATTTTAATGGCGATGGCGTAATAGTAACCTATTCAATTGTAACGCTATAGCAACAACAAACGAAATATTAGATAGTGAGTTTGAGTTGTTAAAGAATGACTTAATAAGAGAGTATGACAGCTTAGGAATGAGGGCATCTGGTAAGACTGCTGATAGTTTGGAAGTTCAAGTTAATAAAGATAATGTTAAGTTAGTAGGTAGTTCAGTATTTGAGCAGTTAGAATATGGTAGGGGTAAAACAAACTCAGGAGGTTCTAAGGGTGGCGGTAAGTTAATTGATGACATTAAGCAATGGATTAGAGATAAAGGTATTGTTAGTAACATTAAGAATGATAGCGATAATAGTACGTTAGCGTTTCTTATTACTCGTAAGATTCATAAAGAAGGATGGAATAGGCAAGGTTATGGAGGTGTTGGTTTGATTTCTAAGGTAGTAACAACATCGAGAATACAAAGGATAATAGACAAGGTTGGTGTAAGTTTGACGCTAACATTAGTAACGAGATTACAACAAGATTTAAGATTAATAAACAAATAATATGGCAATACCAATTTTACAAATGTTCCCTAGTGGAATTAAAGCTACTAAATTATATAGCCAATTACCAACGGATGGCTCAGGCGACTTCACAGTATCAAACCCTACAGCATCAGGAATTAGAAGTTATGTAGATAGTAATGGGATTATAAAATACGCAGAACCTAATGTACCTAGGATAGATTTTACAGATGGTGGTTGTGGGGTGTTGTTAAATGAACCACAATCTACTAATTTAATGACATGGAGCGAGGTATTTAATTCATGGACTAAATTATTTGTCACGGTTAATTCAGATGTTATAAGCTCTCCAAGCGGAATTGTTAATGCAGACGCTTTAATGGAGACAATTGATAATAATGTTCATAGAGTTCAAAGCGTCTTAATAACACCGATAAGTGGTCAAGATTATACTTTTGTAATATATGCAAAAAGCGGATTAGGGCGGGATTTCATCAATATACAAATAGATATGGGTGGATTTAATTCGCAATCATTCTTTGATATTTCTAATGGCGTTTTAGGCGTAACACTAGGGGGGGGGGGGGCTGTTTCTACAATAGAACTCGTAAATGGTTGGTATAAATGTTCGGTAGTTAGGGCCACAAGTAGTGCCACCGTTGGGTTTGTAAGGTTACACGTTGCAAATACTGATGGGAATTCTGTATATATAGGTGATATAACAAAAGGCTTATATATTTGGGGAGCAAAATTAGCACCAGACGATTCAAGTTACATACCAACACAAGGCACAACAGTTACAAGGTTAGCAGATGTTGTAACAGTAGCGCCACCAGTAGGAGTAACTGAAATTATTGAAACTATTGATAACGTAGACCAACCACCTATAACTGTTATACCTCCAACTTATACAGCTCCATTTGGTAACATTAATAAAATAATAATGAATTAATTATGATACATAGATATAGTTTCCCAACAGAAATAAAAGCTAAAGAATTAATAAATACTTTAGAATTAAAAGAAGGACAAACAACATCAAACCTAATTGATGGGATAGTTGTAATTGGATTTGAAGACAAATATGAATACGATGAAGAAACATCTGAAAGTATTTTAATTAAAAAAGGGGAAACATTTAATGTTAATGTATGGTTCAAAAATACACCACCGAAAGAATGGGATAATTTTGAAGTGTTCCCAAAAACACCTAACCACAATTAAATATGGCTATAACTTTTTCAAAATCAATATCAACATTAAAATTGTTAAACGCTTATAATAATAATGTTGTTCAATTTAGTTCGGATAACGTACTCGATTCTGTTAAGTGTTCAGTAGATATACCCGGATTAACATTACCATTTGAAATAACACCAATAAATAATGTTTTTGAATTTAATTATAGAGAAGTTATAAGTGCTTTAATTAACACTAATAATTTTAAAGATGAAATACTGCCTACTACAAATTTAGAAGTAGACAACAGTTTAAATGGTAGTTTTTTAGTCACCTACACAATCACATTTTCAGATACATCAACAGAACAAATAGCAGAAACTTATGTATTTATAAAATCTGTTGAGCAAATAGCGAACGTTAGTAATAGATTATTAAGTGAACAACAAATACTAACACCTAATATACTTACCGCTTTTAAAGGCTACCCATTTGATATTGGTCATTATTCAGATGGCAATATAACAATAACAAATACAAGTTTATTTGTTGATTTAACAAGTGTATCAACAAATACAGATAGGATTTTCTTGTCATTAGGTGATAGTTCATTATCTACAGTTGATGAACGTGTTGTATTTGAAGATAGGGTTATTGCTGATGGTGGTACTTATGAGAATAATCCTTGTTGGATAACTTCTGTAAGTGGTAATATTTTAAATGTTGGTTATAATAATATTACAATAATAGGAACTACAACAGAAAATTTAACTATTAAATTAGAAGATATTAATTGTGGGGGTACTTATTTAAAGTGGTTCAACAATAAAGGGAGTTGGAGTTATTGGCTATTCAATCCAATACACAAAGAAAAGACAACTGTCAAAACATTAGATAGTTTTAATGTAGATTTTGAAAGTATTGATAACACGTATGCGACTGAGTTAATACTAGGGAGAACAGCAACGAATACTAGGGAGTTACTAGGGAGTAATTTAAGCAATGATGAGATGCTACAGATTAAAGATATATTAGTAAGCCCTAGAATTGAAATGTACAACGGTGGTTATGGTGATGCCGTAACAGTTGATAGTTGGCAGACTGTCAAAATTAAGAGCGCATCTCAAATTATACTAAATACTAAAAGAGAATTTATTGATTTTAAATTAACTATTGAGATTAACCAATACACTCAGGTTTAATGGGTAAATTATATATAAATAACATACGAATAGAATTACCTAGTAACTCAATATCTAGAACATTACAAATTAATGATTTAGCAGAGGTAAAAGATAGACAGGCTAACTATTCTAATAATATTAAGATAGCTAAGACTCCAAATAATATAAGAGTAATGGAGTTTTTAGGAATAACAGGAACTAAAACAAGGTTGCAGTATGGAAGCGTAAAAGTTAAATATATTATTGATGGTATTGAATTAATTTCAGACGGTAAGGGTGTTATAAAAAACACGAACTTTTATTACAATTTAGTTATTTATGATGGTAATATATCAATGACTGATTTATTAGGTGATAAAGTATTAAACACGTTAGATTTTTCTGCATATAATCACGATTTAAGAGAGGTATTATTTTTCAATTCGTTAAGTAATACAGATGGTTATATCTATGCTTTCAGTAGATATTATGAGTTTGCTAGCACGAATGTCTTTAACTTAGACTTAATTACTCCTTCATTCTTTGTACATACTCTATTTAGTATGATATTTGAGCAAGAGGGATATACTGTAATCGGTGATGTATTCTCTGAATCTGATTTTAATAGTCGTGTTATTTCAATGTGTAAAGGTTATAATAGGGAAGCCCAAACAGATAGGGATTTTAGAGGCAGCACTAGCTCAATAATAACGCGTGACGATACATATTTAACTCCAACGATAAAGGAATATGAGATTAGTAGTTGGACAGCTATAGATACAGGAGTACACGAAGTTGATTTGTCTGGTGTTCTTAATTTATCATATGGAGAAAATGTTATACTTAAAATAAAAAAGAATAGTACAAGCATTTTAGCGTCTATTCCTATTATAAACGGTGCTTATGATATAACGGAAACTATTAAGTTCGAAGATAATGATGTTATAAGTGTTCACGTACAGATAACAGCAGAATTTAACACTCCTGATTATTTAATAGATTTCACACTAAATACTTTTAAAGTTATTTATTTTCTTGATGTTTGGATTCCTATTGATTTTAATGAGTTAATAGGTAAAACTAAAAGAATTGACTTTGTAAAGGATGTAATGCAAAGGTTTAGTTTAATATTCAGGAAAACAAGAAATAAAAACGAGTTTGAATTTATAAAATCTAAAGATTTATATGGTAGTAATAGTATAAGTGAAGATTGGACTGATAAATACTCTGATTTTTCAAATGAAAGCTATGTTTCCAGTTATGCACAGAATAATTATTTTAGGTATAATTATGATGATAGCGATGACGATTTTGGAGATGCTGCAATAACAATAGATAATATTAATTTAACCAACACTAAAACAGTAGTAAATTCAATATTTAAAGCGTCTGTATTAACTAATAACAAGTATTATATACATAATCATTGGGAGCTTAAAGATGAAGTTATAACACCAGTAGAGAATGATGGGTTAAGAGTGTATAAAATATTAAAAGTAGTAGATACAATATTATATAAGTTCAGCGATTTAGATGATTCAATATCATCTTTTGGTGGTGAAGTAGGCTTGTTAAACTTTACTAATTATAATGATGAATTGTCAGCTTATTATAGTGAGTTGTCATTAATATTAGATAATTATAAGACTATAAAATTAAAGTTAAACCTATCTCTAATTGATATTTATAATTTAGACTTTTTTAAATTAAAATATTTTAAACAGACTGGTAAATATTATTACTTAAATAAGATATCCAACTTTAAAAATAATAAAACAACAACAGCAGAATTAATAGAGGTTAATATAAGTGCAATTGTCACCACCTCAATGATTGGTAATTATAACGGAGCTTCTACATATGCTGCTACTTTAAGTAAGTTAGAGTTTGGTAGTATGACAGGTTCTTATAGTGGTTCATCACTATATTCTGCAACTTTAAGAGAGCAAACATTTACAGAATTTGAAATGTCAGACCCAGGAATATCAGAGTTTTTAGTTTGCGGTCAAATCGCAAATACTACGTTTTGGCATAACGGAACAAGTGCGCTACCTTCATTAAATGATATTATTTTTGAAGATGCAGCAGGGTCAATTGTAAAAATTGGTGGTGCTTTATTTTATAAGCTTAACGGATTATCATATATAGAAATTTTAAATAATGGTAGAGTAATTTCAAAACAAGATTGTATAATATAAATAAATAATAAAATGGGTAGAAGTAGCTTACATAGAACAGCGTATTTAAAATTAACATTTCAAAATGTTAACGGATCAAACATAGGAGATGCAACAGGATTAAGAGGCTCAACAGTTGCTGGAAATTTTTATATAGCTTTATATGAAAGCGACCCGACAATAGCAGATGTTGGGACAGAGTCTACATATATAAGTTATGCAAGGCGTTCTATAGCTAGGAGTGTTGTAGGGTTTACAGTTAGCGATAATACAGCAACAAACGCAAGTATAATTACATTTCCAATTGCTACAGGTGGGAGTTCTACAATAACTCATTTTGGAGTTAGAACAGCGTTAACAGGGGGTGATTTAATAGGTAGCGGTTTAGTTTCCTCAATAACAATAAGCAATACAGATACACCTAAATTTGAAATAGGGGATTTAACTATAACAGAAGTTTAGATTATGGCAGTCCAAAGAATCACAGTAGCAGAATTAAATATTAACACTCAGGCTTTTTTAAAGGCTGCTGAAACGACTAAAAAGGCTATTGATACATTAGTACTATCTCAGCAAAAACTAAAGGCTACTGGTAAAGAAAACACTCAGGAGTTTGTTAAGAACGAGGTGCAATTAAAAAAGTTGCGTTCTGAGTTTAACCAACAAAAGACTGCTATTATAGCGATGGAAACACCGTATGCTAAACTTAGTAGAACTTTAATAATCGCACGTACAAACGCTAAGAATTTAGCTGTTGAGTTCGGGATAAATAGTAGACAAGCAAAAGCAGCTAGGGTTGAAGTTAATAAATTAGATTCACAATTAAAAAGGGTTGATAGTTCAGTAGGTCAAAATCAAAGAAGTGTAGGTAAATATTCAGATGCTTTAAAAGGTATGGCGAGTGGATTTTTAGGGGCTACTGCTTTAATATTTGGGTTTATAAGAGGGTTTAAAGAGGCTTTCAATATAGTTAAAGACTTTGAAAAGTCAAACGCAACATTAGCTGGGGTTCTTCAGATTAACACTAACGAAATGGCAGACCTTAGAAATGAGGCTGAAAGGTTAGGTTCTACAACTGTAAAAACAGCTAAGCAAGTAACCGACTTACAGATAGCGTTTGCAAGATTAGGGTTTACGCAAGAGGAAATAATAGATTTGACAGAAGCTACTATTAACGGTTCTATTGCAATGAACAGCGAACTATCAGCAACTGCAACTCTAACAGGTGCAATGGTTAATAGTTTTGATAATTTAGCCACATCGGATGCTCCTGAAATATTAGATATAATGTCTCTTGCAACAGCAAAGAGTGCATTGAACTTTGAGAAGTTAGAAAAAGGATTACCTATTGTTGCGGGTGCTGCAAATGCTGCGGGAATAGATTTTACAACTTTAACTGCGTTATTAGGTAAACTATCGGATAGCGGTATTGATACATCAACCTCAGCTACTGCACTTAGAAATATATTTATAGAAAGTGCTGCGCAAGGTTTAAGTTATAGTGAAATAATAGAAAAAATAAAAGGTAGTCAAGATAAACTAACAGCTTCTAATGATGAGTTTGGTAAACGTGCTGCGGTTTCAGCTACGGTATTAGCAAATAATATAGATGCTACAAAAGAATTAGATATTGCCTTACAGGGTGCTGCGGGTACTGCCGAAAGAATGGCTGCGAAGGAATTAAACACCTTAGATGGTTCTTTAAAATTATTAACTTCAGCGTGGCAAGGTTTTATATTATCAATTGAAAGTGGGACTGGTTTTTTTGGTGGTGCTGTTCGTGGTTTAATAGATTTTACATCATCGTTATTGGGTGCTATAACACCAGCACAAGATTTATCAACTCAGTTTTTTGATTTACAAAATAATATTAATGATTTAGAATCTGATATAAATCCACTACTAACTAGGTATGACGAACTAGAATCTAAAACTATTAAATCTAAAGATGAACAAACAGAATTAAATAAGATTATAAATCAAATTAGTAAAGATATACCTAGTGCTGTTACTGAATTTGATAAATATGGTGTTGCATTGGGTATATCTACTGAGGCTGCAAGAGCATTTGTAGATGAGCAAAAAAACATATTAAAAATAAAAAATAAAGAAGCGATTGAGGATGAAACAGACGCTATTGAATCTTTAAATTCTAAATTTAATACTCACGCTTTATCATTAGAAAAACAAAACGGTAAATTTGTTGAAATATCATTTACATATACTAAGTTAGGAAACGCAATAAAAAATGTTAGAAATCTTACAGATGACGAGATAACAAGTAGGGTAAATGCTAGGGCTGCTATATCACAAGAAATTGACACTAGAACAGCAATAATAGCACAATTAGAAGGTGAAAAGACAGCTAAAGAAAAACTAGCAGAAGTAGACGCAGCTACAATAGTTCCAATAGTACCCACAGGAGGTGAAACAGCAGAAGAAAAGGCTGCTAGATTAAAAAGAGAAAAGAAAGCATCAGAAGAACAAAGGGAACAAGAGAAAAAAGATTTAGCTACATTTGAGCAAGATAAAATTGATTTATTAAACGAAATTGAAATAAAAAAAGCCGAAACTCAGTTAGAAAAAGATACTTTAAAAGCAGAGCAAAAATTAGAAAAGGATTTATTAGAACTAGAAGAGTTACAAATAACAGAAGATAAAAAAAATGAACAAGAAATTTTAATAAATGAAGAACATAGATTAGAATTAGAAGAAATACAATTAAACCACGATACTATAGCAAATGAAATTAAAGCTAAAAAAGATGCACAAGATAAAAAAGATGCTGATAAAAAAAGAAAAGAAGAAGTAAAACTACAAAAACAATTTAATAAAGAAGATTTAGCATTAGATAAAGTTGTTGCAGATGCTAAAAAAGGAGTTTCATCAGCGTTACAAGGTGCTTTAGGTAAGATTTTAGGCGATGGTTTAGCTTCTAGGATACTTAGTATTATATTAGGTGCTAAAGCAGAAATTGCAGCGGTAAACATATCAACAGCAGCTTCACAAGCTCGTAACTTAGCTGCTGCAAATGCAGTAGGTTTCCCAGCAAACTTAGGTACAATACCATTAGCTATAACTCAAAATATAGGTTTAGGTGCTAAAGCAAAGATTGCTACAGCTAAAATTATAACAGCAGCCGCAATATCAGCAGCCACAAGCGCATTTAATGAAGGGGGTCAAGTTCCACATAGTAAATCAGGAACAATAACAAGTGGGACTAATATACCTACTTCAATGCGTAATAGCGGAGGCGATGACGTACTAATACAAGCTAAAAAAGGTGAAGTTATACTAAATGATGAATTACAACAACGTGCTGGAGGTCACGCTTTCTTTAGTTCAATTGGTGTGCCGGGATTTGCAGATGGTGGAGTTGTAGATGCGCCATCAAGTATTACAGCGCCCATACAACAAAATAGCCAGATTAACGATCAATTTGATTTGTTAGCACAGAAAATTAACGATATTAAAATAGTAGCAATTGAAAGCGATATAACAGACGCTCAGATTAATCAAGTTGATATAGTAAGTGGTGCTAATATTTAATTATTATTAGGTTTTTATGTATTAATTTTGTAAATTGCGAATTAACGATAAAACTTTATTATGCAATTATTAAAAGCAAATACCATAACTAAATGAAAAAACCATTATTAAATTTAGAAGATAGGTTGGATATAAATTATAAAACTTATAGAGGTGCTTCGTTAGAATTTCATTTAGCTTTAATGCACTTAAAAAGGTCTATATTTAAAGAAAATAATTTCTTTAAAGCTACAATATTATGGATTAGTGTACTTAAAGCTAAACTTAATTAAATGAGTAATCCAATAGTAATAGCAAATGCGTGGATTGAAGTTATAAAAGGTAACACAACAGAAGAGCATAAAAGACGCTCAGAAATATGTAATAAATGTGAATTAAAGGAGTACGGTGATATATTAAGCGTAATTAACGATGAATTAATAAATGTTATAGGATTCAGGTGTGGAGAGTGTGGATGTCCTTTAATAGCTAAGATTAGAAGTACTGATAAATGTCCACTAAAAAAATGGTAAAACTATTAAAATAATATATGACAAGATACGAATTGATATTAGAAGCTGAAAATAATCCTTTATTTTTTAAACTACTACAAAAAGGTTTAATACCGTTAAGCGTATTAGACAGAAAGTGTTATTATGAAAAATATAAAGAAGAGTTAAAAAAGAATGATAAAGTTCAGGCTATTTCTAACGCTTCAGAAGATTTTAAAGTTCACGAAAATACAATACGAAATGCTATTAATATAATGGAAAGTTAAATGTAAAAAATAATGTTTCGTTTCTTAGGTGCTAAATTAATTTTTAGTGCCTTTTTTTTGTTTAATACTATTTTACCATTACAAAACAAGTTGTAACGGATAACAGTGTTAATTTCGTATTATTGTATATTAATTTAATACTAATTATATGAATGAAATTTGGCTTATTGGTGAGGTTGGAAGTGATATTACACTTGAAAACACCATTGAAAAAGTAAGTAATTCAGATAAAAATACGCCATTAACCGTAAATATACACTCACAAGGTGGGTCTGTATTTGAAGGTTTAGCAATTTACAACTATTTCAAAAGCTTAGATCAAGAGGTTAATACCCATTCAAGCGGATTAGTTGCTAGTATTGCATCGGTTATATTTTTAGCTGGTAAGAATAGAACTATTAACTCAACTGATAATTTTTTAATACACTTACCTTCAAATATAAGTGTAGGTAATGCTGAGGACTTAGAAAAGACTGCAAAAGAACTTAGAAGTATTGAATCTAAATTAGTTGATATTTATGTAAATGAGACAAACATAACTAAAGAAGACGTTATTGATTTAATGACTAAAGATGAATTTTTAGATATTGAATTTTTAAAAGATAAAGGTTTTGTAAATGAAATTATAAAATTCCAAGCAGTTGCAATATTAGATAATAACTATAATAAAAATATGAGTGAACAATTGACAGAAGAGGGTGCTGAAAATCTTTTAACTAAGTTTTTCAATAAGTATTTCCCTAAAGAAAAAGCACCAGACAACAAGGTTGTACAGGATGCTAACGGTGTTAATGTAGATTTTAAAAATGTATCTACAGATAACGATCCACTAGTGGGTGACGATGCCATAATTGATGGTAAGAAAGCCCAAGGAGACGTAACTATGCCAAACGGTGAGATTTGGAAGTTTGAAAACGGTATTTTAACCGAGAAAGTAGAAGTTAAGGTTGATAGTGAACTAGAAAAAGCTGTAGCTTCATTGGAGTTACAAAATACTTTAGTCGCTACATTAGAAGCTGAAAAATTAGAACTTACTAATAAGTTAGAAGCTAAAGATGTACAGTTCAAAGCAATTGAAACGGATTTTACAGAATTGAAAAACCAAGTAACATCTAGCTTTGAAATAGATGGTAAGACCAAACAACCGAAAAAAGAAGTAGGTAATAAAGAATCAAGAACAAATTTTAAATCAAAAGTAAATTAAAATGGCAAGTAAAATAGATGTAAGCGCATTGTCGCTAAACGCAAAAGAAGCAGAATCAGTATCGGAAGCGGTATTCGAAAAAGTATTCGTAGACACTCAATTGTCAAGAGTGCACGATATTATGACAGGAGTGTCAATGAAACAGCAAATTGTATTTATTGCAAATTTAGCAATAGGTGGTGAGGCGTTTACTGATTGTACCCCAGCGGAACAAGATACACTTGTTTTAACAGAAAAGTTTTGGGAACCTGTATTAATTGGTGGTCGTTATACGCATTGTGCAAATGACTTAAACCAATTATTAAAATTATTCCGAAGAGCACAAAAAGCTAATCCAGACTTCTTTGATAGAATTGGATCAGAAGAAATTGGGGTATTAGTTGCTAAAATTGTTGACGCTCTTTTACGTTCAATCAATGCGAAAATTTGGTTTGGTGCTAAAAACGCAGCAATACAACCGGGTGGTGATTTTACAATAGCAGGATTTAACGCTGGTATATGGAATCAATTTGATGGATTGTTTGAGCAAATATTTGCAGATGCTGGAGTTAAAGTAGTTCCAATTGCAGAAAACGCTGGTATATCTTATGCTGCACAAGCATTAAACGCTGGTAAATCAAAAACCGTATTACAAGGAATGTATGAAGCTGCTGATACGAGACTATTAGAACAGCCAGACGCTCAATTTTTAGTAACTCGTTCTATTTGGGATAACTTTTTAACTTATATTGAAACTACACAAGCTAGTGGAGGTATAATTGAGAGATTAGAAAACGGTATGCTATCTATGAAATATAGAGGTTTAGACGTTATAAAAATGGATTCTTGGGATAGAAACATATTAGCTTATCAAAATGATTTAACCGTAACTGTGTTACCTCATAGAGCATTGTTAACAGTTCCTTCGAATATTCCAGTTGCAACACTTAGTGAAAGTGATATGCAGAATGTAGAATCTTGGTACGAGAGAAAAGATAAATCTAATATTGTGGATTACGCTTATTTCTTAGATGCTAAACACGGTGAATCTTACTTGACAGTAGTAGCATATTAATTTAAAAAATATATAGAATTATGGCATTAGATTGTGGCGGCTTACAAGCCGATATTATAAAGGATTGCGAGAATAAAGCATCTGGAGGATTAGAAACAAACGTAGTACTTATAAGACGTAGTGATATTGACTACATTGCAAGTGTTTACGATAAAGTAACTGGAACTATAACAAATTTAGCAACTAAAAGTGCTACTACTGGTTTTAGTTTAGAAGGAATGAATCAAATATTTGGAGCGTCATCTGAATTAGTACCAAAAGAAACATCATTCGACAAACATAAGCATTTATTTAAAGGGGTTGTTTTAACTCCAAGTGCTGAAAATAAACTATCAGCTAATAATATGACTGATGATTTATATATTGTTGTTGTTGAAAAATTATACAAAGGTGTAGGACAAAAAGACGCTTTTGAAGTTTTAGGATGGCAAAGAGGACTGAAAATTACGGCTATGGTTTGGGATTCTCAGGAAAACGATGGTACTATATCATTTGAAGCATCATCTATTGATGGGTATGAAGAAGATACATTACCTATTAATTTAATTGAAACGGATTACCCTACAACAAAAATAGCGTTTGACGGTAAATTTGCGACTGTATAATAGTTGATTAAATGGTTAAAATATGACAAGGGGTCTATTTTTAGAGATAAATCTAAGAACGGACTCCTTAGTCAATTTTTAAAAGATTACAAAGCTAAGTTCGGAGGGTCTATAAACCCAAGTTGTGGGAAATGTTTAGCTAAATATTATGAAGATTTTATAAACGAATATTCAAACAAAATGGAAAATACAGAAAAACACGGTTATGTGTTAAAACTAAAATATAACAACATTAAATCAAAAACAACAGGTAAACCTTGTCGAAATGCTGATTTAACCGTTGAACAAGCTATTGATTTAATTGAGAATCATCCACACGGTAAATTATTATTTGATAAAATACCAGACTCATATTATCAAAAATTTGAAACAAAAGAAGAAATTAAAGAGGTTGTTGAACCTAAAAAAGATATAAAAAGAACTCGTAAAAATAAGAAATAATGAGCGTTAAAGTTCAATTATTAGATATTGACAATAGACCTACGGAGTTCGATAAAAGGGCTGGTATAATTCGCAATGGTATAGATAACGCTTATGCAGAACGTATAGAGCGTTTTATAAATAATTCTGTTACGGCTAGGAGTGCTTCAAATGTTTTATCATCTTATATTGTAGGTAAAGGGTTCGGAGATGAAGAAAATAAAACAATAGTAGGTAAAAAAGGAACTACATTATTAAAATTTACTCAAAAAGTAGCTAAAAACATATCCAAACAAAGAGGTGTATTTATTCATATAAATTACAATATGAACTATGGGTATGATTCGTTCGATGTAATTCCTTATACACATTGTAGATTAGGTGAAAAAGACGATGTAAAATACAACGGTAAGATAGGTGTATGTGATAATTTCACAAATAAAAGATTGAAAGTTGATGATATTGATTTTATAAATGTATTCAATCCTAATAAGGATGTAATTGATGCGCAAGTTGAATTTGCTGGTTCTTGGGATAAATACAAAGGTCAAATATTATATGTTAATTTAGATGACGAATACAACTACGCATTAAGCACTATTGATGCGGTTCAATATGATTGCGATTCAGAAGCTCAGTCTAGTATTTATAAAAATAGAATACTTAGAAATGGATTCTCAGGAAAACAAATAATAATAACAAAACCATTAATAGGTAAAATTGAAGATTATAATACACCTGAAGAGTATAGAGAAGCTGGAGATGAAAGAGAAAACTTTAAAAAAGTAACAACAGGTTTTTATGGTGCTGAAAATGCTGGAGAAGGAATGCATGTTGAATTAAATCACGATTCAGACAAATTTGATGACGCTATTAAAATAATAGATGTACCTAGTACTGTAAATGATAAACTTTATGAATCAACAGAATTAAGTGTATTTAAAAATATATTAATGGCATTTCATAGCTTACCTGACGGAATGGTTAGAAGCACAGAATCTATGTTCGGAAATAGTGGTGAATCTTTAAAAGAGATGAAGATAGGGTATCAAGAAAATACATCTATGTTAAGAACGGAAGTAGAGCAAGTTATACAGATGCTGATGCGTAATTTTAAAGCACCAAAAGAAGTTAAGATAGTACCATTAATTGATGAAGAGAGTATTAAACCCGAACCTAAAACCGTAGAAAATGAGGCTGATAACAAGGACTGATATAGCAAAATATAAACAAATTAGTAAAACTGCTGATAATACAGCTGTTAATTTATTAAATCAGTTTATTGATGACGCTCAATTTGCAGATTTACAACCTTTAATGGGTTCTGAATTTTACAACGATTTCATAAGAAATTATGAAAATGTAGTTTATCAGGCTCTCTTAAATGGTGGCGACTACGAATATAACGGAATAACATATACAAATCAGGGTTTAATACCAGTATTAGTACACTACGCACATAGTAGATATGTGCTCTATGGCAGTCAAATAGATACGCCTTTCAGTTATATAGAAAAGTTAAATAACGATGGTAGTAGTAGGCAAGTAAGCACAGACGGAAAGAAGAACACATCTAAAATGAGCGAACAATTGGCGTTCAATTATTGGGAAAGTGTGAAGTTATTCTTAGACAGAAATTCAACAGATTATCCATTATGGGTGGGTAATTGTAACGTTAGGGGTGGTGGTTTTAGAATCTCAAAAATAGGAGGTTCAAGTCATCGTTCTTACGATCCATATTTAAAAAGATACATTTAAAATAACAATAAAATAAGAATATTATGGCAATAGTAAACAACGGAACAAAAAACAGTTTATCATCAAACGAATTACCTAGTGGATACACAAGACCAACTGTAACTGAAATATCAGATTTTCAATATAGCAGAACAATACATTTAAATGTATTGAAATCTACTGTAGAAACAGCAACAGGATCATCTACAATGGATGCAATTATAAATGATGCTACTATAGGTATAACAAAGCAAATAACTGATATTTTAGCTGCTGACTACTTAGCAACAGCGACAGTTACGGCTTATGCTGATTTAGTGGGTTTAACTCATAATTTATCATCAATTAATGGATCTGGAGATTATCTGAAAAACACAGCTATAAGCTATGTATGTACTGTAAATCTTTTTGTTAAAGCTATATAGTTATGGCTAAAAGGATATGGGTAAATGTAAATAATATATTAGTAATAGCTGAAGATACAGATATTACAGACGACATTCGTAACACAACGTCAAATATTTATACTGAGATTAACGGTAGTATTTATGCATTTTATAAAAAGAGTGTTGATGAATTAATTTTAACTATTCATTATTCGGATATATTAGATGAAAATGGAATAGCTTATGAAAGTCAAACCATATTCACAGATTTAATAGAAAAGTCAACAGGAAACAAAGAGATTGATGTAAAAATTCAAAACCAAACAACACCATCATTAATAACAAAATTTAATAGAGTAACAGATTCTACTATATTAACAACACAAGCAACTAAATTCACTTATGATATTGAGGTTGCTAGTACAGTTGGAATGATACCTTTAACATCGTTTTTGATTTTATTTGATGTCGGAAGTGGTAGGGTTTATTTAGGAAATATAGTGTCAATAAACGTATTAACGGTTACTTTAGATTCTCAAATAGATTTCGAATTTCCAATTGGAACTATTGTAGATGTGACAACTACTCAAATGGCTGTAGATGGCTCTATAACACCTGTTATATTTGGTATTAGGGGCTTAGGAATAGTGCCGGGTTTAAATTTAGAATATGACATAACTAGAATTATAATGACTTGCTACACTTCTACTGCTGTAAGTTTAGCAAAATTTGGTGATTTAACTAAATTAATACGAGGTGTTGCGTTAAGGTTCAGAGATGGAACTGTACAAAATATATCGAATGTTAAAAGCAATGGCGAGATAGCTGGTATTACGCTTGATTACATACCATACTCAGCAACAAATCCAGTACAAGGACAGCACGGATTTACAGCACGGTTAACATTTACAGGGCAAGATAAATTAGGTGTTTCAAAAAGATTAAAATCAGGTGAAGATTTAGAGTTTATAATTCAAGATAATTTAACAGGATTAGCAAGCTTAGAAATTGTAGCAGAAGGACACGAAGTAGAACTATAAATTATGGTATTAGAATTAAATTTAGACAGGTCGGCGAATATACTCTAGAACATCCAGTAGGTGTAAATGCAGCAAGAGATTTAGCAACTATAGATTTAAGTGCAGGTATTACAAATTACATAACGTATCACGCTCATAGCGTAACACCTCCAGTTTATCAATCATCAGTAGACCCAAGATAATTATGATAGTAGGAAATAAAAATAGTTTGTGGAGGAAATCACAAATAGCTCAAAGTTATTTGTTAGATGATTATCCAAATGCTCAAATTGCTTATTCGTTAAGGCAATTAAAAACAGGTGTAACAAATGTAATACAAGTAACAAGAGATAGTGATAATGCGACTATAGATGTTACACAAACTGAAATAACAGACGGTACTTTAGAAACTTGGGTTGGAGCTGGTAATGGTTATGTAACTATATGGTACGAGCAAAGTGGTGGC
>SDWL01000328.1 GCA_004195315.1 Lutibacter sp. | reverse complement strand
AATGCTTTCTGTGTTTTTTTTACAATTCTTTTCATTACATTTTTATCCATCTCATGTAATAGCAATTCAGAACCAAAGTCAGAAAATATCAACAAAAAAACTAATTTGTTTTCAATTGTAATTCATGGTGGTGCTGGAGGAATTAAAAAAGAATATTTTACAGACGAACAGCAAGTTGCCTATTCACAAAAATTGAATGAAGCATTAGAAGCTGGGTATGCCATTTTAGAAAACGGAGGTAATTCTTTAGATGCAATTCAAGCAGCAATAAATGTTATGGAAGATTCCCCTTTATTTAATGCTGGCAAAGGCGCTGTTTATAATAGTGAAGGAAATCAAGAAATGGATGCTTCTATTATGGATGGAAAAACTTTAAATTCTGGTGCCGTTGCTGGAGTTAATCATATTAAAAATCCAATATTAGCAGCACGTATTGTAATGGATAGCTCTAAACATGTATTACTTTCAGGTAAAGGAGCCGAATTAATGGTTCAAACTTATGGTTTAGAAATGGTTGATAGCTCTTACTTTTTTACTCAAAAAAGATTAAATCAACTTAAAAAACTTCAAGGAAAAGAAAAAACACAACTTGACCATACTGCATACCTTCTTAAAAATGAATTAATAGATGATCATAAATACGGGACTGTTGGAGCGGTTGCCATGGATAAGAATGGAAATATTGCCGCAGGAACTTCAACAGGTGGAATGACTAATAAAAAATATGGAAGAATTGGGGACTCTCCTATTATTGGTGCAGGAACTTATGCAAACAATTTAACATGTGGAATTTCAAGTACTGGAACAGGTGAATATTTTATTAGAACCGTTGCAGCTCATGAAGTTTCAAATTTAATTCAATATAAAGGTTTAACTCCTGAAAAAGCACTTCATGAAGTTTTATTTAATCAAATTGGTAAATTAGGTGGTGAAGGCGGAATGATTTTATTAGATAAAAAAGGCAATGTTTATTGGGATTTTAATTCAACCGGAATGTTTAGAGCTTTCAAAAAATCGAATGGAGAAACTAAAATTGAAATGTTTGAAAAACCTGAATAAAGGCTAATTCCTAAATATTTTTAAAGTATCAGATGAAATTTTTATAATTTCATTTGGTTCTTTGTTAATGATTGGAGCTTTTAAACCCTTACTAAATAATACGTCTCCAACAAAAATATTGGCTTCGTCCCATAAATTATTATTTATAAAGCTTTGTAGGGTTTGAGATCCTCCTTCAATAATTACAGCGTGAATTTCGTTTTTGTATAAAACTTCACAAATTTGTTTTGGAACATTATTACTAAAATCTATCTCTTCAAAAATTACATTAATCCCTGAACTTATATTTGGTTTTTTTTCAGTAATAACAATGGTTTGCACATTTCCATTAAACAAATTATAATTATTTGGTATTTTTAATTCTCTATCTAAAACAATTCTAATTGGATTATTCCCATACCAGCTTCGTACATTTAATGTTGGATTATCATTTAAAGCTGTAGTTGTTCCAACCAAAATAGCTTGCTCTACAGCTCGCATTTTATGCACATGTTGCTGTGAATATTGATTTGAAATCCAGTTTGGTGAATTTTCAGAATTTGAATCTCGTAATTTATCTATAAAACCATCTTTAGTTTCAGCCCATTTCAACACAATATATGGTCGCTTTTTATTGTGAAAAGTAAAAAATCTCTTATTTAATTCTAAACATTCTTCTTCTAAAACTCCAACCAATACATTGCATCCATTTTTTTTCAAGTACTCAATTCCCTTACCACTTACTTTACTATTTGTATCTACAACACCTATTACAACATTTTTTATTCCGTTTTTAACAATTAAATTTGCACAAGGAGGCGTTTTACCAAAATGGGAACAAGGTTCTAAACTTACATAAATAGTAGCTTTTTTCAATAATGATTTATCTTCAACTGAATTTATTGCATTAACCTCAGCGTGAGGCTCTCCAGCTTTTCTGTGCCAACCTTCACCAATAATTACATCATTTAAAACAATTACGCTTCCAACCATAGGATTTGGATAGGCTACTCCCAAACCGTTTTTAGCTAAATCAATGCATCGTTTTATATATTTTTCGTGTATATTCACAGCGTAAAAATAACATTTTAAAATGACTCATAACAACTTTAAAATCAGAGAAATTCAACCTGAGGATAATCCTAAAATAGCAAAAGCCATTCGGGATGTATTAATAGAATTTGGAGTTCCTAAAGTTGGAACCGCCTACGCTGATAAGATATTAGATACTTTATTTGAAGCATATCAATTTAACAAAGCTATTTATTATATAATTGAAAAGGATGGTGAAATTTTTGGTGGTGCAGGAATTAAACAACTAGATAATTTTAGTGGAAATGTATGTGAACTGCAAAAAATGTATTTTTCACCAGATGCTCGCGGTATTGGTTTTGGAAGCAAAATGATGGGAATTTGCTTACAAAAAGCTAAAGAGTTTGGCTTTGAGAAATGCTATTTAGAAACCTTACCATATATGGAAGATGCTAGAAAGTTATATAGAAAAGTTGGGTTTAAAGATTTAAATGCTCCAATGGGAGATACTGGTCATTATTCTTGTAATTTGTGGATGTTAAAGGATTTATAATGTTACTTCTAGATTTCAAAAAACAATTTTTCTCGGAGCTTTCAAATTTATATCC
>SDWL01000327.1 GCA_004195315.1 Lutibacter sp. | reverse complement strand
AGATGTGTATAAGAGACAGATATGGATTCAGACCCTAGATCAATATCGCAAATTTTAAAAAAATACTTATCAATGTTGCTTTCTTCTAACATTCTGTTAGTTCTTCGTTTCCATTTTTCTTTCGCTTCCTCCTCGTCTTTATAATGTAAAAAATGAATTTCAATATCATCTAATTTAGCAATAGGGTATTTGATACCTAGTTCATCATATTTGGTGATTTCTACAAATTCTAATTCTTGCGACATGTATTTTTTAAAATTAGAAAGTAATTTTATGTAACAAGGTCCATATATAAATAATCCAATAAAAGGAGTGTTATACTCTTTTTTAAACCAATGGTAAACTTCTCCTCCCCAGCAATTATTAGAAATAATGACAAAATTTTTACCATTTAGCAGTTTACTATCTTTTTTGCTGTAATAGCTTTTGAAAATTACTCGAAATTTTCTTCTTATAAAAACGTATAACTGTCTAAATATATTCATCTCTATTATTGTTGTTGTAAATATGATTGTAAAATTATAGTCGCACTAATCTCATCAATAAGCGCTTTGTTTTGTCGTTGTTTTTTTTTCAAACCACTATCAATCATACTTTGAAAAGCCATTTTTGAAGTAAAACGCTCATCAACACGTTTAATTGGAATTTTAGGAAATGTTAAGCTTAACTTTTCAACAAAAGAGTTGATAAGTTGAGCGCTTTCACTTGCAGTATTGTTCATTTGTTTAGGTTCACCAACAACAAAAAGTTCTACAGTTTCATTCTTCAAATAATCCATTAAAAAAGGGAATATTTTTTTTGTTTCAACTGTAGTTAATCCAGAAGCAATAATTTGCAATTCGTCAGTAATTGCAATTCCTGTTCTTTTTTCGCCGTAATCTAAAGCTAAAATTCGAGCCAAAGTGTTAACATTATTTATAAAGTTGTGCAAATTTAGTGATTTTGAATTATATATTTTTAAAAATTATATATTTGTGTTTAATTGAATTTTAAAAAATGAATACAATAAGAAAAATTATAGAGGCTGCTTGGGAAAATAGAGAATTATTAAAAGAAGAGGTTACTCAAAAATCAATTCGTGAGGTAGTAAATTTATTAGATAGTGGAAGCTTGCGTGTAGCAGAGTCTATAAATGGTGGTTGGCATGTAAATGAATGGGTAAAGAAAGCCGTTGTACTATATTTTCCAATTCAAAAAATGGAAACCATGGAAGTGGGTATTTTTGAATATCATGATAAAATTCCATTAAAAACAGGATACAAAGAAAAAGGAATTCGTGTTGTGCCACATGCTGTTGCTCGTCATGGTTCATATATAGCACCAGGTACTATTTTAATGCCAAGTTATATAAATATTGGAGCTTATGTAGATGAAGGTACAATGGTTGATACTTGGGCAACGGTTGGTAGTTGTGCGCAAATAGGTAAAAATGTTCATTTAAGTGGTGGTGTTGGTATTGGTGGTGTTTTAGAACCATTACAAGCTGCGCCAGTAATTATTGAAGATAATGTATTTGTTGGTTCACGTTGTATTGTTGTTGAAGGTGTACATGTTGAAAAAGAAGCTGTTTTAGGAGCAGGTGTGGTTTTAACAATGAGTACTAAAATTATTGATGTAACAGGTGATAAGCCAGTTGAAATAAAAGGTAGAGTTCCTGCTAGATCAGTTGTAATACCTGGTAGTTATAAAAAGCAATTTCCTGCTGGTGAATTTAATGTGCCTTGTGCTATGATAATTGGTCAACGCAAAGAAAGTACTAATAAAAAAACATCATTAAATGATGCGCTTCGTGAAAATGATGTAGCGGTTTAATTAAATTAATAAGAATCAAAAACCCTGCTTTTGGCAGGATTTTTTGTTAACTTAATTCAAGACGGGATAATAATAAAAAGGGCTATTTTTAATTATGATTTATTAAAAAAAATTAACTTTGTTCCTTCCTGTTTTAATACTATTTTTAGTATATGTTAATAACAGTAATCAGGTAATTTAAACTAAACTAAAATGAGAAAACTTATTAGTGTAATTATTCCGTGTTATAATCAAAGTAATTTATTATTACAAACAATAAACTCCATTTTAGCATCTAATTATAACTCAATTGAAATTATTATCATAGATGATGGTTCAACGGATGATTCATTTAAAGTGGCTCAAGAACTTTCAAAAAAATATGATAATATTTTTTGTTACACTCAAAAAAATCAAGGACCTTCTGTAGCTAGAAATAAAGCTATAAGTTTATGCAATGGATTTTATATTTTGCCGTTAGATTCAGATGATTTAATTGATGAAAACTATATAGGAGAAGCTATAAAAATTTTAGAGAAAAAACCTGAAGTTAAAGTTGTTTATTGCGAAGCTGAAAAATTTGAAGAGAAAGAGGGATTATGGAAACTAAAACCTTTTAATTTAGACATTCTCGCAAGAGAGAATATGATTTTTGTAAGTGGAGTATATAGAAAATCTGATTGGAAAGATTGTGGTGGTTACGCTGAAGAAATGATATGGGGGGCTGAAGATTGGGAATTTTGGATTTCGATGCTAAAAGATGGTGGTGAAGTCGAAAAATTGCCATTTATTGGTTTTTATTATAGGATTAGGACTAATTCAAGAAGAGCTAGTGTTGATAA
>SDWL01000028.1 GCA_004195315.1 Lutibacter sp. | reverse complement strand
AGATGTGTATAAGAGACAGCAACTAAACAGCAGTTATATCTTCAATATCAAAACAGGATTATTAATCCGTTTATTATCTCCTTCAATATTTTCCAAAATCGCTCCTCTATCTTCAGAATAATCATTTTGCAAAAGTTAAAAATTTTGAGAACCAATCGACTTCATTTTTCCCGCTTGTAAAAAGATTAGAATGATCTAATTTTAAATAAAAATAGTGAAGAAAGGCTTGCTTTTATTATTCTAGTATTCATTTTGTGTATAATATATTGTTTAATATTTAAATCTCACAAAGTTAATTACGGTTTAGTTACCTAAAATTAGTGCTTATAATAAATGTATCTTTGCAAAAATCTTGTTTTAAACAATACACATGCAATTTAAAGACTTACAATTAAACAAACCTATTTTAAGAGCAATTTCAGAAAAAAACTACGAGATAGCGACACCTGTTCAAGAGCAAACCATTCCCTTGGTAATGGCTAAAAAAGATGTAATTGCATCAGCACAAACGGGAACTGGAAAAACTGCTGCTTTTGCATTACCAATTTTACAATTGTTGTTTGACAAACAAGATGCTGGGAAGAAAGCAAAAAAAATAAGAGCCTTAATAATAAGCCCTACTCGTGAATTAGCAATTCAAATTGAAGAAAATTTTAAAGCATATGGTAAATACACTAATTTAAAAACTACTGTTTTATTTGGAGGAACTTCTATAGAACCACAGAAAGATGTTTTAAAAAAAGGAGTCGATATTTTAATTGCTACACCAGGCAGATTGTTAGATTTACACAAACAAGAATGTGTAAATTTGAGTTTTATTGAAACATTGGTTTTAGATGAAGCTGATTTAATGTTGGATATGGGATTTATTGATGATGTTAAAAAAATAGAACGTTTATGCCCTAAAACTAAACAAATATTATTGTTTTCTGCAACAATGCCTGCAAAAGTAGTAGAGTTGGCAAATACGATATTAAATAATCCCGAAACAATTGATGTAACGCCAAAATCTTCTACTGCTGAAACTGTAAATCAAGCCTTGTATTACGTTCCTAAAACTAAAAAAATGGAATTGTGTTTGCACTTGTTAAGAAACACAATAAAAGGAGATATCCTTATTTTTAGACGTACAAAATTTGGAGTTGATAAGTTGGAGAAAATGTTGAAGAAAAACGGCTATAAAGTAGATAGTATTCATGGAGATAAGGTCCAAAGCGGAAGAGAAGAAGCCTTAAATAAATTTAAAGATAAACAAATTAATATTTTAATTGCTACTGACGTTGCATCACGTGGAATTGACATAAGTAATTTAGATGCGGTTATAAATTTTGATATACCTAATATTCCTGAAACCTATATTCATAGAATTGGTAGAACAGGTAGAGCTGGTTTAACTGGTAACTCCTACTCTTTTTGCGCTGCAGATGAAAAATTATATATAGATTCTATCCAAAAGTTAATAGACGCAAAAATTCCGGTAGAAAAAGAGCATCCTTATCCATTAGATCCAAACGCCAAACCAGAAGTTTATATTAATAAGGAAAACGGACCTAAGAAAAACAGAAAATCGGCTGGGTCTAAAAAGAATAAAAAACGTTGGTATTAAGGTTTAATTTAATACCAACTTCAGTTCAAATATCAGTATTTATCGTATTCTCGGATTAAAATCATTTGGAGCATTTTGTGGTGTATTTGGATTTGTAATTGAGTTATTTGAAGCATCTGAATAAATTGTCCATTCGCTAACAGTAAATGTTTTATTTGGTTCTAAAACATCTAAATTTCTAACTACTCTTCCGTTTACGTATTCCCAATTAGCTCCATTTCCATCTTCTCCAATAACTCCAAAAACATCTATTGTTACTCCTGTATTATCAACCAATTCATACACGTCATCACCATTTCCGTTAATATAAGTGGATTCAATTTCTGGAATATCATTAAATACAGTTTCTGCTTTATAACCCGTATTAGCAATAATTACAAAACCATTATCTGGAATTACAACACCCAATAAGCTAACTGATGAACTTGATACGGAAGTTGAGCCACTATTATATTTTTGTAGTTTCCAACCTGTTAAATTTATTTCAGAATCGCCAGCATTGTACAATTCCACAAAACGAGCTGAAACATCATTTTTTGGATCAGCAACTTCAGTGATCATAATTTTAGGAATAATTATTGGACAAACTTCAAAATCCTCTGTAAACTGAACATCTTCAATAGTTCTAATTTCTAAATTTCCGCTTAAAACTCCTGTTATTTTACCGTGTCCTTTTGGAAATAATTCATTTGAAAAAGTAGCATCGCCATCTGTAAATACAGATAGTTTTGTGGTTTCACTACACGTTTCAAGCGTTCTAGTTCCATCGTCATCTCCTGTAAATAAAGCAAATGCTTTTCCTAATTCATTTTCAACCAATTGCACATTTAAAACACGCACCAAAGTATTTTCATAGTTTGTATTTAACACATCCGATATTAAAATCTCTGTTGGAATAATTTCAAATTTTTCTCCACTATTGAAAATAAAACGATTTATTTCTTCTGCATTAATTTTTGATATTTTACTTCCATTTGGAAATCCAATAGTTAAAACTCCATCGTTTTTTGTCATATACAATTTATCCAGTTTTACAAAAACCTTATCGCCCAAATTATAATCTTCAAAAACAGCATCGCTTTCAACTAAAATTTGAATGCCTGAAGTTGGATTTTCAATAGCATCTTGAATTACTAATTTTTCTTTGAAATTTCCATCTTCATCACTAGAAACAACATAACCTTCAATAACATAATTATTGTCAACTCCAAATTCAACCATTGTTCCTTGGTATAAATCTCTTACTTCTGAAATTGTAATAGTTGGCGTTAATGCATTGGAATAATCACATCGTTCATCTGTAAATTTCACATCATCAGTACCACGTAAATACAACTGAAAATCGTCATAAAAATTACCAAAAACAGCTACAACACTTCCTTTTCCTTCAGGTACTAACTCATTTTTAAATTTAGAAAATCCGCTATTTCTAATAATAACCTCATCCACAAGATTGCAATTACTATTAAAGTTTTCTAATACACGATTTACTGTTGTTGTATTGTCAATATTTGCATACGACAATCCTAAATCAGTTGTTTTAAATTGCACATTTTCAATTTCAATTAACATTTCTAACATACTTTCATTCAACTCTGAAATGGCTACTTTTTTAGGAATAATTTCAGCAACTTCACACGACCGAAATAGGTGATTTTTAACTTCAAAAGCAGAAATTCTAGCCAATTCAGTATCATCGGCTTGCCCAATTTGGATGCTTCCAAAACTATAACCAACTGCCAACCCTTTTAGCTTTACATAAACTTTACGTCCAACATCATATTTTGTATACATATTAGTTTTGTCAATTGAAATTTTAATTGCTGAAGTCGGGTTTTCAGGTTTGTCTTGAATGGAAAGTGTTTTGTATATATTACCCGATTTATCACTAGAAACCACATAACCTCCGATAATAACATCAGTTTCAATAAGCGTTGCTCCACCAAAAGTGTACATGTCTTTTACTTGCTGAATGGTGTTAGTTACAGTTATTTCTGGCTCAATACAATCTACTATTGGAGTTGAGAAATCTTGGTCTTTTACACAGCCTAAAAAGGTGCTAACTAATAGAAATAATCCTATTATTTTTTGTTTAATATTCTGAATTTTCATAGCGTTTTTTTTAAAATCTTATATATAAATTTAAATAGAATGACGTATTGTTTCCATACCAATATTTTGGTCCGAAAATGGGTTTATTTAATTGTTTATCTTGTTTAAGCTCAGGGTAATTAGCATTTCTAGATTGTTCAAAACCACCTGTTTTAAAGAGTTCTCCCAATACATTGTTGATTCCTAGAAAAAAACCAGCATAATTACGGTTTATTAGCCACGATTTCCCACCAACAAGATTTACTAAAAAAGCATCATCAAATTTTTCTTGTATTAACAATGAATTCACTTGCTCTTGAGAGGCTTCAACTCCGGTTTCATCATCCACAAAAGGGACACCATCTGAATCTGTATAAAAATTATCAGTTCGTAGTAATGGAGAAATATCTAAATAATTGTTTGATAAAAAATTAGCACTAGCCTGAAACCACCAAAAATTTGGATCACGATATTCAAAACCCAATGAATAGGCTCTTTGTGGTGTTCCAGAAATACGATAATCTTTTAAATATGCAATTCCAAAATCGCTATCTTCATCAGTAAAACTTTCAGATTGAAGGTACAATTGCGGATTATTATCGTACGTAAACTGACCAAAACCACCTGCTCCTAACAATTTAATAGTTGACGTAACTTGGTAATCAAAACTTAATTCTGCTCCAATATTTTTTTTATCAACACCAGTCATAATTTCATTTACAAAATCGGCTTGATCACCTAGTAATCCTTCAGCAAAAAAGAAAGAAGTTTCAATGGCATCACTAAATTTGGTGTAATATGCTGTAATTCTTGATTGAATTTTTGATGATCTAAAAATATAACTTATATCACTAGTCATTATTTTTTCACTTGTTAAATCTGGTGTAATTAAATTATTCACTCTTGAATTTGAAAAAGCATTTCTAATGGTTGGTGAATTTGAAATAAATGCTCCGTTTATAGTTACTAAATGACGCCCTGTAAATTTATAGGTAAAACCACCTTTTCCACTAAAATCTGAAAATGATAGTTTTTCACTTTTCCCAAAGGAGTTATTTAAATAAGTACCGTTTTGATACAATCCTTCACGTTGATAACTGGTATTTTTAAAATTTAATCCAACAAAGTAATCCAACTTTCTTTTTGTGAATTGTAATTGAGCAAAAGCACCTACAACAGAAGCTTTAATTGTGTAATTATATTGAAATTTATCATTTACACCCACAACTCTATTTGGATTATTTAAATCGTTTTGTTGGGCTTCGCCTTCAGCATATTGGTCTAAATCTACAAATCCATTTCCACCTAATAAATCTAACATATTGCCATAATTTTCTGAAGTTAAGTTTTGAAAAGAAACACCTGTGCTTAAATTCAAGTTTTTAATTAAAGTTGAATTATAAATTGAATTAAAACTAATTTGGGTATCATCAACGCGATCTTCATATAAATAATACAAAGAATTACCGTTATTAGCATTTACTTCATACAATTCATTCCAATCTAATTGTCCATTGTCTAAAAATTCTTGTTCTGCTAAATAGGCATTAGCATAATCTAAATTATCATCAAATCTTAAATAACTACTTGGTAAATATTTCCAATAGGTTGGATCTGGATTTGGAGCGTTAAAATACCCCAAACGACTATTTCCTATATGGCCAAACTGATAGGCAACTGTTGTTTTTAAAGACATCTTTTCATTCTTGTAAAAATGACTTAACATGACAATTGGCTCTACAATTTCTTTCATTCTTGAATTTCTTTTATCACCTACTTGTTCACCCCAATATGCATTGTATTTGTTTCCTTTTAAATCGTAAACTTCTTGAGTATTTGGAGATGATTTCCCTCTTCTATTTGGAGCTATAAACGCCGTTAAATTTAAACTATGAGAAGCATTTAGTTTCTTCTCAACTGCTAAAAAAGCTGCCCAGGCATTGTAAGACGTTCCTTCTAAATAACCCTCATCAGCAATTCTACGAGAACCTGAAGCAACAAAAGCCCAATTGTTTTTATTCATTCCAGTAGCATAGGTTGCCATAACTCTTCCTGTGTAGCTTTTATTAGTTGCAGACAATGATACTTTTGATACCTTCTGATAATCTGAAGCTCTTGTACTAAAATTAGTAGTTCCTAAAACCCCTCCAAAAGTAGTCTCTGAAGGTGATAATCCATTGGTGAAATACTGATTTCTAAATGCATCATTTAAACCTCCCCAATCGCTCCACTGAGGTCTTCCGTCGTATAATTTATTCATTTCAATGCCATTTATTGAAATGGTTCCGTAACTTGAATCATACCCACGAACTTTAAACCAAGCCTGACCAAAATTAAACGCTGCAGCCCTTAAATAAGTGTCTTTTGAAGATTGGAATAAACCAGCAATATAATCGGAGCTTCTATCTCCATCATCTAGCAAATCATCATCAGATAAAGATATAATACTTGTTTCTTGAAGTTCCGTTATAGAAGGATATAAAAAGATAGTTCCTAAATTATAGGTTTTATTTTCAATACTGGTTATTGGAATGTTTTGTGAACTAAATCCTTCAAAAGTGATTAGAATAATTTGATTTCCGATGGGAATTTTTTCAATGTTAAATTCTCCATTACTATTAGTTTCTCCAAAAATGGAAGTGTTTTCAATTTTGACAATAACACCTTCTAAATTTTTCTCTGAAGTAGCGTCAACTACATTTCCATTAAGTGAAGTTACTGTTTGTGAAGTAGCATTTATTGTACAGCATAGCCATACAATAGTTACAATTACTATTCTTTTCATTAGCATTTTTTTTTAAAAGTACTATATTTTATGATAATTGTAGTATTCTAATGATAATAATTTTTTGCTTTTTTATACATAATGGTTCAAACTTAGTTCCTAAATTAGCAATTCTTAAAAACTAATTATGAAACACTTCTTAATACTATTTTCTTTCCTTTTTATTATATCTGGCAATCTTTTTAGTCAAAAAAATTATCAAATAAAAACCCTTGCGTTTTACAATCTTGAAAATTTGTATGATACTATTGATGACCCAACTAAAAACGATGAGGCAAGTCCTATGATGGAGATTAAAGAAAATAGAACAGCTATTTACCATAAAAAATTAAATAATATGGCAAAAGTACTTTCTGAAATAGGAGTACAAGAAGCAAAAAATACTCCTGTTATTATTGGTGTTGCTGAAATTGAAAACCATAAAGTGCTGGAAGATTTAATTCATACAGATTATTTAAAAGACAAACAATATAGCATTATTCAATATGACTCTCCAGATTTAAGAGGAATAGATGTGGCTTTATTATACCAAGAAAAACATTTTAAACCTGTACATCATGAAGCTTTTGAATTACGATTGTGGAATGAAAATGGTATGCGAATTTATACCAGAGATCAATTATTAGTATCTGGTTATTTAGATGATGAATTAATTCATGTGATTGTAAATCACTGGCCTTCAAGAAGAGGAGGTGAAGAGAAAAGCAGATCTTTTAGAGAAAAAGCGGCATATTTAAACACTCAAATTATTGAACAAATAAAATTGACGGATTCAAATCCGAAAATAATTATAATGGGCGATTTAAATGATGATCCTACTAATTCTAGTTTAAAAACAGTTTTAAAAACAAAAGCCATAAAAGCAAATGTAAAAGAAGGCGATATTTACAACCCAATGGAAGATATGTTTAGACGAGGAGAAAACACATTGGTATACAGAGATAATATAAATTTGTTTGACCAAATTATGTTTACTTCTCCACTTTTAACAACAACAAAAGATTATTCTACTTACAAAATGTATAAAACAAACGTTTTTAATCCACAGTATTTAACCACACAAACTGGAAAATATAAAGGTTATCCTTTTAGAAGTTTTTCAAGAAGTAATTTTATTGGTGGATATAGTGATCATTATCCCGTTTATATGTATTTGATTAAGGAAAATTAGATTTAAATTTTTGCCTTGTTGATTAAACACTTCGACAAGTTTAGTGTGACATATTTAAGGTGATGAGTTTTTACTCTTCATCTTATGAGATACTGAAACAAGTTTAGCATGACTGATACTTAAAAGTTTATTCTTCTTCAATATCTTTCAAAAGTAATTGTAATGAAGTATTACCGTTCCAACGGTTTTCATCAATATTAAAAACGGCTTTAAAAGAATTTCCGTTGGTTGTAATTTGATGTTTTTCTCCCATACTAAAACCAATTGCATTATACGTTTTTTGGTTTGAACCTTGAAAAATATTTAATTTCAAATGTGTTTCATCTGCACCTACTTTTTTACCATAACCGTTATCTCTTAAACCGTCAGACATAAAAGCAGGCTTCATATTTTGAGGTCCAAATGGTTCTAACTGCTTTAGTATTCTGAAAAATTTTGGTGTTACTTCATCTAAATTTATTTCTGCATCTATAGAAATTTCTGGAGTTCTAAGTTCTTCAGGTAAAGTGTTTTTTACAACTTCTTCAAACTTATTTTTGAAATTTTCATAATTGGATGGTTCTAAAGTTAAACCTGCGGCATATTTATGTCCACCAAATTGTTCAATAAATTCTGAGCATTGTTCTAACGCTTCATACACGTCAAACCCCTTTACAGAACGTGCTGAAGCTGCTAATTTATCTCCGCTTTTTGTAAAAACTAAGGTTGGCCTATAATACGTTTCTGTCAATCTTGAAGCTACAATACCAATAACGCCTTTATGCCAATTTTCAGCATAAACAACTGTTGAAAAATTCTCTTTTTCCTTCTTTTTTTCAATTTGTTCCAATGCTTCAATAGTGATAGTTTTATCTAAATCTTTTCTGTCGGTATTATTTTTTTCAATTTCTGAAGCGAATTTTACTGCGGTATCAAAATTCATTTCAGTTAATAATTCAACAGCATAATTCCCATGTTTAATTCTTCCAGCGGCATTAATTCTTGGAGCAATTATAAAAACAACATCAGTTATGGTAAATTCTTCTTTTTTCACCTGTTGAATCATGGCTTTAATACCAGTTCTAGGATTTTGATTGATCACTTGCAATCCGAAGTAAGCCAAAATTCTATTTTCACCTGTTATTGGAACAATGTCAGCTGCAATTGCAGTGGCTACTAAATCTAAATATTCAACCAAATCTTCAATGGTTTGGTTGCGATTACTTGCTAACGCCTGTACTAATTTGAAACCAACGCCACAACCACACAATTCTTTATATGGATAGTCACAATCTGAACGTTTTGGGTCTAAAACCGCAACAGCATTAGGAATTTCATTCCCCGGACGGTGATGATCACAAATAATAAAATCTATGCCTTTTTCTTTGGCATAAATTACTTTATCAATAGCTTTAATTCCGCAGTCTAATGCAATAATTAAAGTAATATCATTATCTTCAGCATAGTTAATTCCTTGAAAAGATATGCCGTAACCTTCGGCATATCTATCAGGAATATAAGTTGCAATGTTAGGTTGAATTGTTTTTAAATAAGAAGATAGTAATGAAACAGAAGTTGTTCCATCAACATCATAATCTCCATAAATTAGTATGTTTTCACCTTTAATTATAGCTTTTTCAATTCGTTCAACTGCTTTATCCATATCTTTCATTAAATATGGATTGTGTAAATCGGTTAAACTTGGTCTAAAAAAAGCTTTGGCTTCATCAAAAGTTTCTATGCCACGATTCACTAATAATTTAGCCAATGTATTATCAACTCCTAATTCATGAGCTAATTTTGAAGTGATTTGAGGATTTGTTTCTGGTTTTAATTTCCATCGCATAGCATTGCTTTTTCCTCAAAAGTAATCAAATTATTTTACTGCTCTATATATATTATTTCGGTTGAAACTTCTGAAAATTTACGAAACATCTCCATAACGCCGCAATAACGTTCAACTGAAAGGTTTACTGTTTTCTCAATTTTATCTTTTTTGAAATCACTTCCATAAAAACGATAAATTACATGAACTTTATCATAAAATTTCGGATGCTCATCGGTAAGGTTTGCAACAACTTCAATTTTAAAATCATCAACTTCAGCGCGCATTTTTTTTAATAATGAAGCAACATCCATTGCTGAACAACCAGCCAATGCTGTTAACATCATTGCTTTTGGGCGTAATCCTTTTCCTTGTCCACCAACTTCCTCTGCGGCATCAATCATAACGTTCCCTTCAGGTGCTACAGATTCAAAAAGCATTTCACCTTTCCAGCTAACTTCAATTTTATTTGTCATAAGTATCTTTTATAAATTTAAAAATGCAAATTTACAAGAAATTTTATGTCTATATAGTAACATTCTTTACAATTTACATACTCATTAAGTAGTGTAGATTAAAAATTATAAAATTAACTCTTTAAAAGGTGTATTATTTTTCAGAATTCAATGAATTATAGTATATTCGATAACTTCTTAAAATTGTAAATTATGAAAGATTTTTTTACCGGAATGTCCTCCCTAGAGCAAACCTACTGGATTATAGCCTTAGTTGGTTCCGCTGTGTTTCTTGTTATTTTTTTATTAACTTTTATTGCCGGTGGAGATTCTGATATGGAAGCTGATGCTTCTGATTTTGAAGCCGATGATGGAGGTGTAGGATTTCAATTTTTCACCTTTAAAAACGTAGTTGCCTTCTTTACTATTTTTGGTTGGAGTGGAATAACTTGTATTGATAATGGTTTATCAACCTCAATCACGTTAATTATTTCAATTATTGCCGGTTTAGCAATGATGGTTTTAACATCCTTATTATTTTATTGGATGTACAAATTAGCAGAATCTGGAACTTTAAAAATTCAAAACGCTGTTGGAATAATTGGTGAAGTGTATTTGCCAATTGGAGCTGAACGCTCTAAAATGGGTAAAGTCCAAATTAAAGTACAAGGAAGTCTAAGAGAATTAGAGGCTATTACAGACGATATAGAAGAATTAAAAACAGGGTCAATGGTGAAAGTGACAGAAGTTGTTAGCTCCGAAATATTATTAGTAGAAAAATTATCTAAATAAAAATAACTATGAATTTATTATCAGTATTATTACCATTACAATCAGCTCCAACTGGTCTTTATCTAACTGCTGCCATTATCATTATACCAGTAGTTTTTCTATTCGCAATGATAAGAAGGTATAAACGTTGCCCTTCAGATCGTATTTTAGTAGTGTATGGAAAAACCGGTGGTGGACAATCAGCCAAATGTATTCATGGTGGTGCTTCATTTATACTTCCAATTTTTCAAGATTATGAGTTTTTGGATCTAACACCAATGTCTATTGAGGTGAACTTAACAAATGCATTAAGTAAGCAAAATATTCGTGTAAATGTACCTTCTCGTTTTACCATTGGTATTTCAACAGAGCCTAGCGTTATGCAAAATGCTGCTGAACGTTTGTTAGGATTACAATTAGATGCCGTACAAGAATTGGCACAAGAAATTATTTTTGGACAGTTACGTTTAGTAGTAGCTTCTATGGATATTGAGGAAATAAATTCAGACAGAGATCAATTTTTATCGCATATCACACACAGTGTTGAAGCTGAATTAAAGAAGGTTGGTTTAAAACTTATCAACGTAAATATTACCGATATTCATGATGAATCTGGTTATATTCAAGCTTTAGGAAAAGAGGCTGCAGCAAAAGCTATTAATGAAGCAAAAGTTTCGGTAGCTCAAAAAGTAAGAGATGGTTCAATTGGTGAAGCAAATGCTATGCAAGACCAACGTATTCAAGTTGCAGCGGCGAATGCTAAAGCTGTGCACGGTGAAAATACCGCAAAAGTACAAGTTGCTAATTCAAATGCAGACAGAAGATCACGTGAAGCAGAAGCAGAAAAAATAGCAAATGCTTCTGAAAAAGTACAAGCAGCAAAATCCCTAGAAGAGGCTTATGCAGCTGAACAAATTGCTGAAATTGCGAGAGCAAAACGTAAAGAAGCTGAACAAGGTGCTGATATTATTGTTCCTGCACAAATAGACAAGCGAAAAATTGAAATTGACGCTGAAGCAGAAGCTGAACAAATTAGAAGAATTGCAAAAGGTGAAGCCGATGCAATTTTTATGAAAAAAGAAGCCGAAGCAAAAGGTATGTATGAAATACTAACCAAACAAGCTTTAGGTTTAGAACAAATTGTAAAAGCCGCTGGAAATAATTCAAAAGATGCTGTGTTATTATTAGTTGCAGATAAATTACCTGAATTGGTTAAAACTCAAGCTGAAGCTATTAAAAACATTAAAATTGATAAAATTACGGTTTGGGAAAATGGTAGCGGTAAAGATGGTAAAACATCTACATCCAACTTTATTTCTGGGATGTACAAATCTGTACCACCTTTACAAGAAATGTTTAATATGGCTGGAATGCAATTACCAAACTATTTAAAAGGTGAAGCTGTTGAAGATTCAAAAAAAGAGGATGATTCCGAACTAACAGAAGACAACAAAGCTTAAAATTTCTAAAATATTTTAATTAACATATACTCTATTCCTAATTTATTAGGGATAGAGATTCTAAAACTACATTAAAAAAATGAGTGCTGGCGGTCATATCATGGACATGGTGAACAGAATAAAGCAAAATGCAGCTTTAAAAGTTTCTCGTAGAAATAAATTTAAAGGGAATAATAGAATTGGTATTTTCTCAAAAAAAGCAAGCCCTAAACCTAAATATGATTTCCCTGAAGTATCAAAATCTGAATTAGAACATATAAAAATGAAGATTAGAGAAGACGCTTCAAAAGAATACAGAAAACAACAAGTATATTTAGTTTTGTTTGCTGTTGTAGTTATAACCTGTCTCTTATACACATCT
>SDWL01000326.1 GCA_004195315.1 Lutibacter sp. | reverse complement strand
AGATGTGTATAAGAGACAGAAACATTCCTTTTTCATAAGCATTGGGTGTTTTGCCATCATCATTGTATAACATATCTTCACTTTCTTTAACCGTTTCATCAAAATAGAAATGTAAATCGAAGGAATTCAAATTATATTGAGTTGTATTTTGAATAGTTTTAATCATTGGAATAAAAGCTCCTCCTCTAACATATGTAGGTATACTTTTTTCTTTTAATTTAACCATTTCAATTTTCCCTCCTTCAACTTTTTCATCTGTATAAAAATCAAACCAATTTGAGTTTGACGGAAAGTAAACTTCTTGCTGAGTTATATCTGGTTTAACAACTGGACTTACTAAAAAATTATTCCCCCATAAATATGTTTTATCATTTGTAAATAACTCATTATTAGTTGATTCTTCAAAAAATAATGGTCGCATTAAAGGTATACCAAATTGATTGTTTTCAAAAGATAATGTGTAATTATATGGCAATAATTGATAACGTAATTCAATAGATTTTTTTGCCAATTCCATTGTTTTTGGTTCTCTAAAAACAGGTTCAGAGGGTACATCTTCATGTGCATGTGGCCTGTAAATAGGTTGAAAAACTCCATACTGCAACCAACGAGTGTAAAGCTCATCATCTAAATTCGCTCCTGCAAATCCACCTAAATCTGAATGCATATAACCTAAACCTTGCATTCCCATTTGTAAAGCAATTTCAGGTTGAGATTGCAATCCTCCCCAACTTCTACTCACATCACCAGACCAAGGTATTAAACCGTAATGTTGAGAACCTGAATATCCGGCGCGCATTAAAATAAACGGACGTTGTGTTGGAAATTCTTTTTGATATCCTTCAAAAATTAGTTTTGCCCAATTGTGCCCATAAATATTATGAACCTCATCTGCTGTTCCTGTTGCGTGCAATAAATCTGATGGATGCACTTCTGGCTCACCTAAATCTCCCCACCAACCTGCAACTCCATAACCTTCAAATTTCTTATAAATATCCCAAAACCACTGTTTCCCTTCGGGTTTAAAAACATCTATAATTCCTGTATTTCCGAAGTAAAAATCATAAGTATAAGGTTGTCCCTTATCGTTTAATCCTAAAATATTTTTTTCAGTAGCTTCATCCCATTTTTTTGATGTAGTTAAAACAAAAGGCTCCGTGATTAAAATAGTTTTTACACCTTTTTCTTTTAAATCGGCTATCATTTTTTTAGGATTTGGAAATGAATCTTTTTCAAATTCAAAATTGCCCATAGTTCCTTTCATTTCTTTCCCAAACCAATATAAATCTAAAATAACTGCATCAACAGGAATTTCTTCTTCCTTAAATTTATTGATTGTATTGATTGTTTCTTCTTGTGAATGATACCCAAATCTACTTGAAAAATTTCCTAATGCCCAACGTGGAATTAACGGTTGTTTTCCAGTTAAAGTAGTGTAGTGGTTTACTAGATCTTTCCAAGTATTACCCGCAACAACTTGATATGTTTTTCTTCCAGAAATTGTTTCGTATTGTAAAGAGTTGTCTTTTTTGCTATCTAAATCTAAATAACCAATTGGTGCGTTATCAAAGTGAACAGCATATAAATTAGAAGAATACACTAACGGAATTGTAAAATTCATTAGTTCAGAATGTGTTTCATAACCATAATGTGCTCTGTTATATAACTGCAATCTATAACCTCTTCTGTTCATTCCCAAAGCACGAGCGCCACCACCAAATAAAATTTCTTCAGGAGCTAAGTTGAAATCTAACACTTCATTTTCTTCATTTTTAACATAGCCTTTTCGTTCAGAAATTAAAAACTTATTTTTATAAGAATACGAAATTTGAAATGGTGTTTTAGTAATCGCAACCGTAATTCCTGAAGTGTTTAATTTGATTTCATTTTCGTTTTCTAAAACTTTAAATTTAACATCGTTTGGCTTTAAAACTACTGCGTGAGAATTTGCATTAAAAACTTCGCCATTTGGTATAAAAGATGTTTCTACAATAGCAGTTGAATATGGCTTTATTTGATATAAACCATCATTCGTTTTTATTTCAATATGTGTATTTTTAGCACTTATGCTTTGGTAAATTCTAACTGTATTTTGCGCATTTAAAAAAGAGTTAAGTAATACAAAAAATAGTATTTGTAGTTTTATAAATTTCATTTATTTAGTATTTAATAAAAATTGTATTGGGATTTGAAATCGTTGATTCCAAGAATTTTCTGAATGATCATCTCCTTCAAATTTTAAATTTTTTGAATTTAACTCATTAAATCCTTTTAATTTCAATACTTCATTAACTCTATGTTGGTATGGTAAATAAAATTCATCTAAGGTATTTGTACCATAATCAAAATATATTTTATGTGTTTTAGCTGATGGTAAATTTTGTTCTAAATAGTTAAAAAAAGTTTCAGGAATTGGGTTGTTTTCCTTTGGCATCATTCCTGGCCAATGAGTTGATAAACAAGCTGCACCACCAAAAACAGTAGGATATTCACATAAAGCATACATAGAAATTAAACCGCCCATACTTGAACCTGAAATTACAGTATTTTCTGGAGTTGTTAACGTTGAAAAATTAGCATCTATAAAAGGTTTTACTTCTTCAACAATAAACTTTAAATAATTATCAGATTGAATTTCAATTTTAAAAAAATCCTGAAAGT
>SDWL01000325.1:5092-6601 GCA_004195315.1 Lutibacter sp. | reverse complement strand
ATAGTTAATAGTAACTAATTAAAGTAAAATACTAATTTACATAATGCAATTCGTAATTTAGCAATGTTAGATTTTACAGCTAGCATTGCATGAAAAAGAAGCTTCCATAAAAAAAGCTTTCATAAAATATTTAAGAACGAACCTACCAAATTTGGGTAGCATCAAAAACAATTAGAAGTATTAAAATTGTTTTTTGATTATAAAAACAAAAGCCTTAAAGTTGACGCTTTAAGACTTTTTTAAAAGGTAACGCTAAAAGAAGCGTCAGATTTTTTTTACATTACAAATCTACATCACTTCTTTTAGCCTACCTAGAATTTTAACAAAAATTTTAGCCCATACTAAATTATGGGTACGGTAGCTATTATGACATAAACATTCTCCCATACATCAAAGGCACTTCTAGCCTAATCGCAACGCCAAAACCGTGGCAAGCGGGTATAGCATACTGTACCGATGTTTTCCAACTCGTATTATTAGTAAACAAGGGATTCATAAAGGTTCCCATCAATTTCTTTAAACATTAAAATTTTAAATATGTTACATTTAAAGGGCATTGCCCGTAAAAATCCGCAGGATGAAACTGCGGCAGTAAAATATTATGCATATGCAATCACTACAGGAATGGTTGATTTTGAAAGACTGGCGTATCTAGTCTCCAACCAATGTACCGTTCGTGTAGCGGATTGTTTGGCGGTATTACGCTCTTTAGAGCACAATATGATGGATGAGTTAGAACAAGGGCGCACCGTACAATTTGGTGATTTAGGTCTCTTTCACATTGGCGTGCGTGCTGAAGGGAAAGCAGCACTTGAAGAAGTAAACAGTGCCACAGTAAAACAGGCACATATGAACTTTAGACCTGCAAAACGCTTGCGTAAAATGCTGAAAGGATTGGAGTATAAAATGAGTAGCGAATAAACCGCCACTCCTTTTTATATTTTTATAAAATCCTCGATTGTTTCGGCAGTCGAGGATTTTTTATGTCTTGTTTTTGGCTATTATTGCTATAGCAAACCAAAATTATCTTCTAGTGATATGAGATTATCTATTGATGTTATTGAAATATCTCTTGATGTTATTGAAATAAGTGTAGACCTTGTTAAAAAATTGACTTGATTACCAAAAAATCCACCATATGCACCTCCAAAACCTACAATCCCTTTATTTTTATCTTTAAAAATTGGGTTCTTCGAGTGTTCTATTTTCAAAGTTACTCACAATTATTGATTACTTATGCACACTCTCAACTGTCATTCTCTCCCCCGATTTCGCGAGGATAAACACTAGCGGAATTTTTTGAATAGAACTGTATAGTAACATTTAGATTTGAAATGTACAGATCTCCGATCAAGCCGGAGATGAGATTGCTTCGTTTGTTCGGCTCTCTTTGTAATTACGGTATGATTTGTCATTGCGAATGTAGCGTAGTGGAATGAAGTAATCTGTAGCTTAGGAGTTCTAAATATCCTTTTTATTCTTTTTTGCATTGCCCAAAAAAGAATCAAA
>SDWL01000325.1:0-5051 GCA_004195315.1 Lutibacter sp. | reverse complement strand
TCAAATTTTAAAAGAACAACACGAAAAATCTCATAGGACGAGTTATGAATTTTTTGAATAGAACTGCATAGCAACATTTAGATTTGAAATGTACAGATCTCCGATCAAGCCGGAGGATGACGTTAACTATAAACAGATCTCCAGTCAAGCTGAGGATAAACTCCCGCGGGAAGCTTTAGCTTTTAAACACTACTAAAAAAGTTTTCCAAATAATTTTTAAATCACCAAAAAACGTATGGTTATAATAGTAGGCTAAATTTAGTTGCACCTTATCAGGAAAAAGTACTGTATCATTATAATGTAATGCGTTTTTTTGTTGTTTTAACAAGGTTTCTTCATTGACATATTTAATGGCAGCTTCACTTGTTAAACCGGGTTTTAAATTGAGTATTAAGCGTTCTTCACCTTCTAACACATCATAATACCCTGCTATATCAGGTCTAGGACCTACCATGCTCATAGTGCCTTGTAACACATTTATTAACTGAGGCAACTCATCTAACTTTAATTTTCTTAAAAAAGAACCTATATTAGAAATTTCAGCTCTTTTAGGCTGTATGGTTCTTAACTTATAAATTAAAAATGGCTTTCCATATCGCCCTATTCTTTTTTGAATAAAAATACCGTTCGTTTGCGTATCCATACAGGCAAGTAGCCATGCGAAGCTAAAGAGAGGTAGCAGCAGTAGTACGCTGATACTTGCAAAAAATAAATCGAATGTTCTTTTTAACATGGGTTGTTTTAGTGATTTTTTATTTTTATGGTCATCTCCAGACTTCATTTTTCTTTAATTTCATTTTTACTATCATCTCCGGCTTGATCGGAGAAGAGTGAGCCTGGACTGAGCGCAGCCGAAGTATCATCTCCAACTTTACAACGTCATCCTCACTTTACAGCGTCATCCTCACTTTTACAGCGTCATCCTCACTTTTACAACGTCATCCTCACTTTTACAGCGTCATCCTCACTTTTACAGCGTCATCCTCAGCTTGACTGGGGATCTGTCACTTTTGAACTCCTAGGCTACAGATTCCCGTGGGAGTTTATCCTCGCGAAAGCGGGGGCGAGAATGACAATGTGATGTGCCCCTCTTTCGCAGGATGACTTATTTTTTTGTTAAATGACTAAACATTATTAATTATTCTAGAAAGACTTAATAAGCTAATATTTAATGAAATTTAATAGGTTTGGCAGGTATACCTACCGCTGTACAATTTGCAGGTAAAGATTTAGAAACAACTGCACCTGCACCTATAATTGTATTTTTCCCAATTGTTAATTGATTTATAATTTTAGCACCAGTACCTACATAAACTCCATTTTCAATAATAACGTCCCCTGAAATATTCACAGTTGGCATAAAAGATGAAAAATCGTTGATAATTGTATCATGTCCAACAGTACAACATAAATTTAATATTACAAACTTTCCAATTTGTATATCACAAGTTATAATGCACCCAGCACATATAATTGTTCCTTTATCAATTGAAACATTATTTACACCTATTAAAGCATTTGGGTGAACCAAAATCGGATAATTAATATTTGGATTATTTATATTAGAAATTATATTTTTCTTCATAAAAGGATCGGCAACAGCAACCACAATATCAAGTTTATAGGAAATTTCATTAATCTCATCAATTTGACCTAAAATGGGATATCCATTTATTAATTCTCCTTTTTTTTTATTATCCTCAAAAAATCCAATTAATGTAAATGTCTTTTCTTTTTTATTGATGTCTATTAAAAGTTCAATAATTTCTCTACCAAAACCACCAGCTCCAATAATTGCTATTTTTTTCATAATATATTAATTCGTTCCTTTAAATTTTTCCATTGAAACTGAAGATGTTGAAGAGATTCCTTCACGTACCAACACTTTTTTAATGGTTGCAACTATAATTTTTAGATCTAATAAAAAATTGAAATGCTCAACATAATAAACATCTAACCTAAATTTATCTTCCCAACTTATAGCATTTCTGCCATTTACCTGTGCCCAACCAGTAATACCCGGGCGAACCAGATGTCGTTTTTGTTGTTCGTTGTTATATAAGGGCAGATAGTCTACTAATAAAGGTCTAGGGCCTATTAAACTCATTTCTCCTTTAAGTACATTTAATAATTGCGGTAATTCATCAATAGATGTTTTTCTAACAAAGTGACCAATGGTAGTTAAACGTTGTGCATCAGGCAATAAATTCCCTTCTGTATCTTTAGCATCATTCATGGTTTTAAACTTGATGATTCTAAACAATTGTTCACCTTTCCCAGGTCTGGTTTGGAAAAAGAAAGGTTTCCCTTGGTTTGCAAAAGTCAATAAAATAGTTACCACTAGTAGTATAGGGAGTAGGAGTAATAATGCCATAAAAGCAGCACTTAAGTCTATAAATCTTTTGAAAAAGTGTGTATACATATGCTAAAAAAACAAATTTAACATTAAAAAGACATTATTGGTAATTATATGTGATTTTTTATGAGGGTAAAAGTTACTTATAAGCGATCTCCAGACAATACTTAAACAAGCTCAGCATGACATTGTTGGGGGTAACCCTCCCTAACTGTCATTCTCGCCCTCGCTTTCGCGAGGATATAGTTACATTTAGATTTGAAATGTACAGATCTCCGATCAAGCCGGAGATGAGATTAATTCGTCGTTTATTCCGTTCTCCTCTAAATAACGGTATGATTAGTCATTGCGAATGTAACGTAGTGGAATGAAGTAATCTGTAGCTTAGGAGTTTAAATCATGAGATCCCCAGTCAAGCTGAGGATGACGTTGTCAAGCTGAGGATGACGTTGTTAAGCTGAGGATGACGTTGTTAAGCTGAGGATGACGTTGTCAAGCTGAGGATGACGTTGTGAAGCTGAGGATGACGTTTTCTCTGTTCAAGCTGAGGATGACGTATTAAAACGTTGTTAGTTTAAAAATAGTTAACGCTTAAATCTACAAAAAATAAGCAAACAAAAAAAACAACTTTTCAACACTAAAATGTTACTAACTAATTTTAGTATAAAACGTTAGCCTTTAAAATAATATTTAATTTTACAATAATGATTTCAACTAAGGAGTCATTTAAAAACAATTTGTATTATGATTGAAATTAAATCAATCTCTAGGGGAAATCCGCAGGACGAAACTGCGGTTCCAAAGTATTATGCCCATGCTATTTCTACTGGTAAAGTAGATTTTGAGCGTTTGGCATATTTAGTGTCCAACCAATGTACTGTTCGTGTTCCGGATTGTCTAGCTGTTCTCCGAGCATTGGAGATGAACATGATAGATGAACTGGAACAAGGTAGAATTGTACAGTTTGGTGAACTGGGTAATTTTCAAATTGGTGTACGTTCAGAAGGGGAAGCTCTTACTGAAGAAGTGAGTGGTAACAGCGTTACTTCAGCACATTTGAATTTTAGACCTGCAAAACGTTTACGAAAAATGCTTAAAACGTTAGAATTTAGATTAAAAGCGAGCTAGCGCCCTGTAGTTAATTTAATTTGATAAAAACCTCGATCGTTCTAGCGACCGAGGTTTTTTTATATCCATTTTTTACTCAAAATTGCTATAACAGTTTACTAAAACTGCTAAGAAGTTTCACAAAATTGCTAAGGACTTTGCTTAAACTGCTAAATAGTTATTTTCTATTGCTAAGCTAATTTTAAAAAACTTTAAAATTGCGTCAAGAATACACCAAATAAAGTAAAAAGTCGATTGAACACACTAAAAATGCTTGAATTTTTAGTGTAAAACGACACTAAAAGGCAGAAAAAAACTCAATAATTTAATGGCTAGCACCCTGTAGTTATTGAGTTATAATTTGATAAAAACCTCGATCAGTTCTAGCTAATCGTCTTATTTAACACGATAAAAGTAAGATATCATTTAAACTATTTCAACTATTTATTACATTATTTTAGTTTGGTTTGGTTTTAAATGCTCAAAATTGTTAATAAAAAGGATGCTAGATACGCTGTTTTGGGGATTTAGGTTGATTTAAGTTAGTTAGTAAAAACTGTGGAAATTTGCTCCTGTTCATGAGATTGCCACTTCGCATACTTCTCGTAAAGACGGTAACTTTCGTCATTACGAGGTTTTGAAAAAACCGTGGCAATCTGTTTCTTATTTACTAAATTTGTAAAAAAAGCGCTATGTTGACTATCTTCAATTTATGATGCATTTAGGAGAAACGATGATACACGAACTACAATACTGTAAAATTGTACGCCTAGGAAATATAGGAAGCTTTCAATTAGGCATCACTTCTAATGGGTATACTACTGAAAAACAAGTGACAGCCAGTACCATTAACAATGCTAAAACAAATTTCAGACCTAGTAAACGTTTTAAGGAAATGTTGGAGGATTTAGTGTATAAAAAGATGAAGTAATTATTTATAATTTTATTGTCTCATCAATACATTTAGCAATTACCCCGATATGTTTTTCTAAGGTGAAATTTTCTTTTACGTATGCTCTACCCCGATTGCCAAAATCTTTAGCTAAATTTTTATCAGTTATTAATTTTAGTATGCAATTTGCCATAGATTTTACATCATTTTCTGCTACCAAAAAACCCGTCTGTTCATTTAATACTACTTTAGGTATTCCAGCATGAAAAGTTGATACTATTGGTAAGCCCGCTGCCGAGGCTTCTAAAATAGCAACAGGTGTTCCTTCACTATCTCCAGTATCTGCCACTTTTGAATGTTGTACAAAAAGCATAGATTGTTCCAACAATTCTTTATGTTGTACTGGAGTAATTCTTCCAATAAAACGAACGGAATCTACAATTCCCAACCCCTTTACCAAATCTTTGCAAGCATTTAATAATGGGCCATCACCTGCCAATACTAAATTAGCATCAGGTACTTTTTCCAATACTTTATGAAATGCTAAAATGGTTAAATGTGGTGCTTTTTTATCAACAAACCTACCCACTGTTAATACTTGTTTTGTTGTGAATAATGGCATTATATTAAAAAATGATTTTTCTGGAATAATTACTCCAATAATGAAATTCCCCGCGGCAAGCTGCGGGGAATTAA
>SDWL01000324.1 GCA_004195315.1 Lutibacter sp. | reverse complement strand
GTATTAGGAGTGTTGGAACTAGTTTCAACTAAGAAACACGAACTAAACTCAATTAATGCCTATAAGCTTAAAGATGTAATTCCAGTATTTAAAGTTGCTGTTAAAAGATATATGGAAGAGTTTGAAAACAAACTTGAATCTGTTATCCAAGAAAATTATACTTCTTTACATCCAACAGTAAAATGGAAGTTTTATGAAGAGGCCGAAGCATATTTATTTCAATCACAAACCTCAAACAAATCAAACATAAATTTAAAAAGTATCATCTTTGAAAACGTGATACCATTGTATGGTCAAAGTGATATTAAAGGTTCTTCCATTGCTAGAAATACAGCAATTCAAGAAGATTTAGTAAAACAACTTAATTTAGCTTCAAGTGTAATTAAAAAAGCTTTTAAACTATATAATCTACCAATTTACAGCGATTTATTATTTAGAATAAATGAGTGTCTGCATAATATTCAAAATGGTTTAAACTCAGGAGATGAAGTAAGTTTAACCGATTTTTTAAAGAAAGATATATACCCTGTATTCAACCATTTAAAGGCGTTAGATTCTGATCTCAAAGAGGATATTGCAACCTACATGACCTTTATTGATGATGAACTGCATGTAGTTTATGATAAACGAAAGAATTATGAAGAGAGTGTAAATATTCTTAACGAAGAACTAGCTAAATTTATAGATTCTAAACAAGTAGAAGCTCAAAAAATGTTTCCTCATTATTTCGAACGTTACAAAACCGATGGAATTGACTATAATATGTACATTGGTCAGTCTTTGGTTAAAAATTTTACGTATGATAAAATGTACTTAGACAATCTACGATTATGGCAGTTACAAATGATGTGTGAGGTTGAAAATATTGCATTTAAATTAAAAGACACACTAAATCACCCATTAGAAATTGCTTCATTAATATTGGTACACAGTACTCCATTGGCTATAAAATTTAGAATGGATGAAAAACGTTTCGATGTTGATGGCGCTTACAATATTAGATACGAAATTATTAAAAAACGTATTGATAAAGTTCACATAAAAAACACTTCTGAAAGATTGACGCAACCAAGAAAAATAGCCATTGTTTACAGTCAAAATAAAGATGCCGATGAATACATGAAGTATATCAAATATCTTCAATCCAACAATTATCTTATAGAAACTGTTGAAAGTCTAGATTTGGAAGATTTACAAGGCATTTCTGGTTTAAAGGCACTTAGAGTTGAAGTTAATTATACAATTTCTTCTGAAAAAAGAATAACATTAAATGATTTAATGAATGTTATAAATAATGACACTCTAAATTAGCTGATAACAGTTTCAATTCCTGCATTTTTCATAAGTTGGAAGGCTAAAATAAATGCAATTACAGAAACTATAATACCAATCATAAAAATATTGTAGGCTATTCTTAATAGTCTGTACTTTTTATCGAGAACGATCCCTAAAAAATACAAGTCTTTCATTAATGATTTGTACAGATAGTCACGATCGTTCATTAATTCAGTCATACCCGTTTGAAAATCTTCAAGAGGCATTTTATGAAAGTTTCCAAAAAATAATAAATTCACTTTTCTATTTGCTACATCTTCTTTTGTAAACGAACCTGTAGTAACTTTAGGCCTTGTAGATAAAATGGAAAATATCATAGTTACAACCGATACAATTAAGAACAATAAGGTTGGATAAATTAAATAGTAATTATCCGCTTTATCCAATTTCGGAAACAATGTAGACAACGCTATTGACAACATTATTGCGCTCACAGAAAGTAAAATATTTGCCTTTGTATCAGCAATATCACTTAATTTTATATGATTTTTAAGCGTCACTCTATACATAGTTTCTATACCTCGCTCAGGACGCTCATCTTTAGCTTTTTTACGTTTAATTTCGTCTTTTTTCGTTTTATTTTTAAACTTTAATTCTTCCTCTTTTGCAATTACCTTCTTTAAATCCTTTTGTGACTTTAACCAATTCGTTGTTTTTTGACCATTTAGCTTGTTAAAAGCATAATCAGTAAAATATTTATGTTCACCAAAAAATTTAATATTTTCTTTTAGCCACTCAATATCCGTCAAATGTTTATCACATAATAGTTCCCATTCTGAACGTAATAAATTTGCCTTCTCACTGTTTTTTTCAGTCCCTAAATGAAACAAATCAGCATCACAAATAATTTTTTCTAATTTATTTGTAGGATTTTGAGGCATTCTGGTAGCTTGAATACAGGAAAGAACTTGTTGAATTTTATCTTCTTCAATTCCTTTTTTCTCTAAATACTTTGTTGCAATTTTTTTACTTTCATTTTCATGATTATTAGCATCTATGGTAAAACCCGTATCATGAAACCAAGCAGCTAGCAATACAATCTCCAATTCATCTTCAGAAACATTTTCAGCCAAGGCTATTTCATTAGCTGCTACAACTACAGAATAAGTATGTTCGTAATTATGATATATTGCTTTAGAGGTAAGTTCCTTTTTAAATAAATTAAAAACAAAACTTTGAACGTCTTTAAAAAATTCGTTTTCTAACATTTCAAAAAATTAAGTGTAAATTCAAAAGTACGTAAAATTATGTACTTTTATGGTTTAAAATCTAATTCTCCAAATGAGTCGATACAATAGTATAAAACCTGTCTCTTATACACATCT
>SDWL01000323.1 GCA_004195315.1 Lutibacter sp. | reverse complement strand
TACACTTATGAATGGAAAGATGAAAATAATACTGTGATTAGCACTCAATTTGATGCTTTTATTTCTAGCGCTGGTAAATATATTGTAATAGCAACTTCAGTTGAAGGTTGTGAATCTTTACCTCATCAAATAACAATTGAAGCTTCTAGCATTGCTTCATTAACTCAGAATGACATTACCGTTGTTGATGATTCTGAAAATAACTCTATTTCAATAACAACTACCAATTTAGGTATTGGAGACTACGAATTTGCTATAAAAAAGTCCGATGAATTTAGTTCTTATTTTCAAGATGAGCCTTATTTTGATCAACTACAACCTGGTATTTATACAGTTTTTATTCGAGATAAAAATAATTGTGGAATTGCTCAAATGGATGTTTCTGTGATAGGATTCCCGAAATTTTTCACACCAAATAACGATGGGTTTAATGATACTTGGAAAGTATTGGGTGTAAATGAAAAAATTTATTCAAGTTCTAACATTTATATTTTTGACAGGTTTGGTAAATTAATAACCCAAATTAATCCAAGAAGTGAAGGTTGGAATGGAATATTTAATGGAGAGCATTTACCAGCAACTGATTACTGGTTCTCTGTTGAATTAGTTGATAATATTGGAACTATTAGAACTAGAAAAGGACATTTTAGCTTAATTAGAAGGTAAAAAACTATGAAAAAAATCTTATCCTTATTTTTAATTTTTACAACAACCCTTCTTTTAAGTCAAAACGATTGTTCAGAAGCTTTAATTGTTTGTGGTAATAGTGGTTATCAGGATTTAAATGTAACAGGTATTGGAACCCAAGAACTTAACAATTCAAATACTTGTTCTAGTGAAGAGACAAATAGTATTTGGTTTAAGTTAGTAATAAATACTGGAGGTACTTTAGGTTTTACATTAACTCCTAATTCTACATCAATTTATGAGGATTTTGATTTTTTTATTTTTGGGCCAAATGCTACTTGCGGTAACATTGGGCAAGCTATCAGATGTTCTACAACAAATCCTAATATGGCCTTACAAGGAAACAATTTAACGGGGATGAATAGTGTAGAAATTGACACATCTGAAGGGCCAGGGCAATTAGGGAATAGTTTTGTAGAATGGTTAAATGTGTCTGATGGAGATACTTATTTTTTGGTGATAGATAGACCTATTGGAGTTAGCAATTTTAGTATAGATTGGACAGGTACTGCAACATTTGCGGATCAACCTACTTTTGAAAATCCAACGGCCGTTGCCCTAAATATTGAGCAATGTGATACAGATATTATTTTAGATGAAATTTCTGAATTTGATCTTACTGTAAACACAAATATTGCTATTGGAAGTCAGAATAATGTGTTTGCTTCATATCACACTTCAAATAATGACGCTATTCTTGGTGAGAATTCAATACTTCAAGCAAATATTTTTGAAAATATTAGTAATCCTGAAACTATCTATTTACGTTTAACAAACACCATAACACAATGCTTTGACGTTACAGAATTCACCTTAACCGTTAAACCTGTAATTACATTAGGAACACCCGAAAATTTAAAAGGATGTAATATAAACAATGATGGATTTTACACTTTCAATTTATCACAAAATGATGTCAATATAAATCCAGATATACTTAACAATGAAGTGTCTTATTTTAATAATGAAATTGACGCTATAAATAATAATTTAGCAACCAAACTTCCTTTAAATTATACAAACAGTATGGCTTATAATTCAGAAATTGTTTGGGTTAGAGTTGAAAGTCTGATTACCGGTTGTTTTGCTATTACCAATTTCAATATTGAAGTATTTGAACTGCCAACTATAACAACACCCGTTTCTTTGAAGCAATGTGATAATGATACTGATGGTTTTAGCCCTTTTAATTTAACTGAGGTAAATAATAAAATTTCAGCAAATGCTTCAAATGAAACATTTTCCTATTTTTATAGTTATTTAGGAGCTGACTCAAATGATACTAACAATGAAATTATAAATTCAACAACCTACATAAACCAAACTCCAACTACCAATACTGTTTGGGCTAGAATTGAAAACATTAATGGTTGTCACCGAGTGGCTGAAATCAATTTAATTGTTTCAACAACAAGTATTCCTTCTTTATTTCAACAACGAGAATTTTATGAATGTGACGACTATCTAGATGTAGTTAATAATGATACTGACGGTGTAACTGCTTTTAATTTCAGTGCCGTTACTGCTGATGTAATAACTGAATTGAACGCCCCTGGACAACAACTAATTATAAACTATTATAGAAATGAAACCGATGCATTTGCAGAAGAAAATTCAATTGTAGACCCTTCTAATTATAGAAACATAGGATATACAAGTCCGCAAATTATTTATATTAGAATTGATAGTGAATTAGATAATGATTGTTTAGGAATTTGGCCTCGTATTACATTACATGTTGAATCTTTACCAATTGCAAATAACGTAAACATTAACAAAGAATGTGATGATGATTTTGATGGTTTCTTCTCTTTTGATACCTCCACTATTGAAACGACTGTTTTAAACGGTCAAACAAATGTAACGGTCATTTATTTTGATGAAAATGGAGTTTCTTTACCAAGTCCATTGCCAAATCCTTTTTCAACTAAAAGTCAAACTATTACAATAAGAGTTACAAATAACAATACAAATACTACAACTGGAGCTTGTTTTGATGAAACCAGTCTTGAATTTATTGTAGAAAAAAAACCT
>SDWL01000322.1 GCA_004195315.1 Lutibacter sp. | reverse complement strand
AGATGTGTATAAGAGACAGAGTTTGTATAATTAGTTGGAAAAGCAATTTCTTTTAATCCTTTAAAACGAGCTTCAAATGGCACAACTAAAATTGAAGATTTTAATTTTGTAATAATATCTTCTGCCATTGGGCTTATATTATTTTGCTTCCCGTTAGATAACATTCCGTTAGTTCCTATTACTACTAAATTTATCTTTTTCTCGTTGATTTGTAATCTAGCAGCATCAATAATATTAGTGTCTGTTATAATTGGAATAAATTTATGATTCCCTTTTAATGGAGAAGCTTCAATTTTTTCTAATAATTTAACAAATTCATTTTTTGAATCTTTTCCGTTTTTATTTTTAACGAGCAGCAATTGATTACTAAATTCATCTTCAAATTCATTTTCGTAGGTATTCATGCCATTCAATAAGTAAAAATTGCAACTTATATTTTGAAAAAGTGCAAGCGTATACTTTATTGAATTCCAAGAATTATTCGAAAAATCAGTTAAGATTAATATATTTTTCATTGCCATTATTATTCATACAAACTTAAACAATGTTGTTTTAAGAATAAATGACATAAGTCAGTGATTTTTTGCGAAATTGAATGTTGTTTTATTGAGAATTTCGTAATAATTTAATTAATAGCTTCTAATTTTTCAAGGTCAAGAATTCTAATATTTCTTCCTTCAATTTCTAGAATTCCATTCTTTTTAAAATCGGTTAGCGTTCTTATTAAACTTTCTGTTGCTATACCTGCAACACCAGCCAAATCACGTCGAGATATATTAATAGAATCTGATGCTTTATGGTTCATCATTTTAGCAAATTTCAAAATGGTTTTGGCTGTTTTTCTACGCATAGATCCATACGCCATTTGCAATAATTGTTCTTTTACTTCGGTTAAATTTTCGTTTATTAATTGAAATATTTCTAAAGATAGTGCGTAGTTATTTTCTAATATTTGTAGTAGTATAGTTTTAGATACTTGCAAAATTTCAGCAGTTTCCATTGTAGAAATGGATTCATAATAATGTGAATTATCAATAATGGCAGATAAACCTATAAAATCATCTCCTTTGTGAATATTAAGAATTAATTCTTTTCCAACCTCATCAATTTTATAACTTTTAACACTTCCTTTGTAAACCAAATAAATATGGTTAGAATACTCTCCTTCTTTATAAATAAGCTCTCCCTTTTTATAATTTTTTGATATCCCATAATCACAAAAGTAATTTTTAAGATCTTCAATATTCTCAATATCTTTAAAAGACTCTTCTTGTGTTAAATTCGTTTTTTTAAGAATCTCATCTTCTTTCAACAACTCAAATTTTGCTAGTCTACTCTTAATTGCACTTAATAGTAATTCTTCACTAACAGGTTTTGTAAGATAATCATCGGCTCCTAAATCCATTCCTTTTCGAACATCTTTTATTTCAGTTTTGGCAGACATAAAAATAAATGGTATCCGTTTGGTTTGTTCATATTTAGAAAGAATTTTCAACAAATCATAACCATCCATTTCGGGCATCATAATATCACACACTATAAGATCTGGAAGCATTATTTTTGCTTGTTCAGCACCTCTTTTACCGTTTGAAGCAGTAATTACTTTATAATTTTCTAATTCCAAGATTTCGGCTGTTGTTTCTCTTAAAACTATGTCGTCTTCAATAATTAATATTGTTTTCATTTTTCTTTAATTAATGGTAATTTAACAATAAATGTGGATCCTTCATTTCTAACACTTATAAATTCTATAGAGCCTCCTAAACTTTCTAAATGACCTTTTACAATGTTTAATCCAATACCAGTTCCTTCATTTGTTAAAGCATTTTCAGCTCTAAAATATCGTTCAAATATATGCTTTTGATCATCGTATGGGATTCCAATGCCTTCATCCTTTATTTCAAAAATAAAACCTTTTGAATTTGATTTTATTTTAAAATCTATGGTGGTATTTTCTGGTGAGTACTTAATGGCATTATGCAATAAATTTGATAATGCCAATTCTACTATTTTTTCATCTTGATAAATATTAAAATTATCTATATTTAAAGGGTAATTTATTCGTTGTCCACTTTTTAGCATCATATTCGCATTATAAACAACTTCGTTTACCACTTTACTTAACTTAAAGTTGTTAAGTTTATATTTCACTTTGCCAGAATCTAATCTTTCTATGGATAAAAAATCATTTAAAATTCCATTTAAATAATACACTTTATTTTTAATGGTAAGCAAATGTTTTTCTCTTTTATCCTGCATTTCAGATTTTGTGTACTTCCCTATTAAAATAGCTGCATTTAAAACGCCACTTAATGGAGTTTTAAATTCGTGAGATACTAATGATAAAAATTTGGTTTTTAGCTCATTGAGTTCTTTTTCTTTTTTAAGAGCTTTCATTAATTTAGACTCAGCTTTCACCCTTTTTTCTATTTCTTTTTTTAGGTTAGCAACTGTTTTCTTAAGTTCTGAAGTTCTAATAAATATTTTCTCTTCTAACAAAGCATTCAACTCAATAATTTTAGCTTCCGATTTTTTTCTGTTTGTAATATCTATTATTATTGACATTACAAATTTCTTGTTGTTTATTTCAAACGGGTTTAAACCTACTTCAACAGGAAATTTATCATCATTTTTACGAACTCCAAACAAATCTTTATTCTGACCCATTTGCCTTGCAGAAGACTGTTTATAAAAAGTATCATAAT
>SDWL01000321.1 GCA_004195315.1 Lutibacter sp. | reverse complement strand
GCACAATCATATCGTAAAATAAAATCAGTTACTGGGTTAGCTCCAAATCAATTAATTCAAGAATTAAGGCTTCGACAATCACTTAGAGCTCTTAAAAATAATTCCAAAACAGTAGCTGAAATTGCATATGATTTGGGTTTTAACAGCCCAACATATTTTACAAGAGTTTTTAAGAAAAGATTTAAAATACTTCCAACTTCATTTATGAAGCTACCAATAAAATAGCTTTTTAGTTACATATTATTGACGAATCAATTGTTTCAGAAATTGAAACAATATTGACATCATTCTATAAATAATTGTAATAATTTTATTTTATTAAAACTAATTTTTTATGGAAACACAAATGAAACCTAAAAATTTAAACAGTGTAAAAGTAGCTGCAGCCCAATTATCTCCTGTATTTTTAAATAAAGTAAAAACAGTAGAAAAAGCAGTCAGAGCTATTTTAGAAGCAGGAAATAATGGGGCAAAATTAATTGTTTTTCCTGAAGTTTTTATTTCTGGTTACCCAGATTGGGTCTGGTCTATTCCTGCTAGTCAAAATGAACGACTAAACGACCTTTATGTAAAATTAGTTGAAAATGCTGTGTCTATTCCAGATGATACCACCAAAAAACTTTGTGAAGCAGCAAAATCAGCCAATATAAATGTAGTTATGGGAATGAATGAAACCAATTCTGAAACCAGTAATGCAAGCCTTTACAATACAATGCTGTTTATTGATTATAAAGGTGTTATACTTGGAAAATATAGAAAATTGATGCCAACAAACTGTGAGCGACTTATTTGGGCTCAAGGAAATGGGAGTACACTTAAATCATACAATACTTCTATTGGTAAAATTGGTGGACTTATATGTTGGGAAAATTTTATGCCACTGGCAAGAAATGCTATTTATGAAGCAGGCACTCAAATTTATGTTGCTCCTACTTGGGATAAAGGATCTAATTGGTTAGGAAGTATGCAACATATTGCTAGAGAAGGGGGGCTTTTTGTAGTAAGTTGTTGTATGACATTGCATATAAATGATTTACCTGAAGAATTAAAAAAAATATATGTTGAAGGAAAAGAGTGGATAAGCACAGGGAGCAGTTGTATAATTAACCCGATAGGTGAGATAGTAACAGGGCCTTTAGATTCAAAAGAAGAAATTTTATATGCTGATATTGATTTGCTTGAAATCATTGCGGCAAAACGAAAATTTGATTCAGTTGGGCACTACGCAAGACCAGATGTTTTTAATTTTAGTGTCAACAATTCTTAATTTCAAAATCATTTTTTTAATGAATTTTTTATTATTAAATATAAACTAACTATTAATCTATTTTAAATCTAACTAAATCATGAAAAATCTTGTAAAAAATTTAAGTACCCCATTAATTGAAGAATTTGCCTCACAATTAAGAGGGAAAGTTGTAATGCCAAAAGATAATGATTATAATGAAACACGAAAAGTGTATAATGGAATGATTGATAAACATCCTGGGATGTTTGCAATGTGTGTTGATGTTGCTGATGTTATTGCCTCCGTAAATTTTGGAAGAGATAATAATTTATTGATTGCAGTAAGAGGTGGTGGGCATAATGGTGGTGGGTTAGGTTTATGTGATGGTGGAATAGTAATTGATTTGTCGGGAATTAAATTTATTCGTGTTGATATTTCTAATAATACAGTTAGAGTTGGAGGCGGAAATCTTTGGGGAGAAGTAGATCACGCAACGCATCCCTTTGGATTAGCAGTTCCAGCTGGAATAATCTCAACAACTGGTGTTGGAGGTTTAACTCTTGGTGGAGGTGTAGGGCATTTATCGCGTAAATATGGATTAACTATAGATAATCTATTGGAAGCTGATATGGTTCTGGCAGATGGTACTTTTGTAACTGTAAGCGCAAATCAAAATACTAATTTGTTTTGGGCAATTCGTGGAGGAGGAGGAAATTTCGGGATTGTAACATCTTTTAAATTTCAAGCACATAAAGTTAAAACAGTTTTTGGAGGTCCAACTTTATGGCCAATTGAAAAAACAGAGGAAATAATGCAATGGTATCATAAGTTTTTAAATAATTCTCCTGATGAATTAAATGGGTTTATAGCAACTATGGTTATACCTGGTGCGCCATTTCCTGAGCATTTACATAACAAACATTTCTGTGGAATAGTTTGGTGTTATACAGGTGATATGGATAAAGCAAAAGAAGCTTTCAAGCCGATTTTAGAAATGAACCCATTATTTGAACATGTGGGTGAAATGCCTTATCCATCTATTCAAACTTTATTTGATGGCTTGTTGCCACATGGGTATCAATGGTATTGGAGAGCAGATTTTTTCACTGAATTAGGACCAGAATTAAGGGCACAACATTTAAAATTTGGGTCTAATATTCCAACACCTCTTTCTCAAATGCATTTATATCCAATTAGTGGTGCTGCAAGTAGAGTGGGAGCTGAAGAAACACCTTGGGCTTATCGCGATGCAAAATATGCAGGAGTTATTGTAGGTGTTGATCCAAATTCAAAAAATGCTGATAAAATAACTGGTTGGTGCAAAGATTATTGGGAAGCATTACATCCGTATTCGTCAGGTGGTGCTTATTCAAACTTTATGATGGATGAAGGACAAGATCGTGTGAAGGCAAGTTATAAGCACAATTATGAGCGGTTAACCAAAATTAAAACAAAATACGATCCAACTAATTTATTTAGAGTGAATCAGAATATTAAACCTATTGAATAGTAT
>SDWL01000320.1 GCA_004195315.1 Lutibacter sp. | reverse complement strand
AATAACTAAGCATTCGTTTGTGGTCGGTACGACTCAAAATGTATGCGGTGTTGACTGAACCGATTTGGTTAGCTACTTATCTATGGGTTTTCCGTACGGTATTTTGAGAGTTCCAGCGTTTATTTTGGATGCTGTTTTTAAAAGAATACCCTCTTTTTGAAGATTTTGATTGTATTAAACACCTTAATTCTGTCTATCATTAGCTGTTATTTTGAATTTTTCACTTCATTTGAGGCATTTTATATAAGTATGGACATAGGTATTCTAATACGTTTTAAACGTTTGTATTTAAATTTCTAATATATTGATTTTTTAGGGTCTCTAGCCAATGTTTTGGTGGCCCTCTACTATCAAAAGTTATTACGGTTTGTAAATGTCCTTGTTTACATTTGGGACAAAGCAGGTGTTGCGTTTTCTGTGTTACTTTTGTTGTTGGTTTTCCCAATTGTTGTTGTAATTTTTTTAGACAAACTCTTTTAGAAGTACTGCTTAAAAAACCATAGTGACGGATACGTACAAATCCTTTGGGTAAAATATGCATTGAAAATCTTCTGATAAACTCTTTTGGATGTAATTTTAAAAGTTGTTTTTCGCCCTGTTTCTTATAGTTTTTAATTGTAAAAAGAACTTGCTTGTTTGTAAATTGTTTTATGCGATGGTTACTAATGGCAATTTTGTGGGTATAACGCCCGAGGTATTCAACCACATGACTTGCATGTTTAAAAGGTCGTTTTGTGTATACGACCCAGTTCTTTGAAAATAATATATCCAGTAACGCTTTATCCTGTATACCGTTTTTACGAAGTTCTGATACATACTTTGCTCTAAAAACCTTGCTTAATTGTTTTACAGGATACAAGTATCTGTCTTTCTTTTTTACAGATTTCCAATTGCCTTTTTTATCTACTCCACCACTAGGTACAATGCAATGCAAATGAGGATGAAGACTTAAGTTTTGTCCCCAAGTGTGTAAAATGCAAATCATTCCTGTTTTTGCTCCCAAATAATTGGGGTTTGCTCCAAAGCCTTTTATAACCAACCAAGCTGTTTTAAACAGCGTATTATAAACCAATCGTGGATTATGTAAAGCCAACCTATTAAGTTCACTTGGCAAGGTGAAAACAACATGATAATAAGCTATAGGAAGCAACTCCTGTGCCCGCTTTGCTATCCAATCTTCTCTTTTATGACCCTGACATTTGGGACAATGTCTATTGCGACAACTGTTATAACTCAAATGAAGCTGGCCACATTCATTATGGTTACATTTATCAATATGACCTCCTAGAGCTGCGGTACGACATTTACATAAAGCGTATAAAGTTCGCTTTTGCCAACTATTAAAAGTGGGGCTTTCCAAATAGCTCATCTCTTGATTTAAAATCTGAGCAACTTCATAAACCGATTTCATAAGCCTTATTCACAATACGTATACACCCTATCTAAGGGTGAAAATGTAAGTTGACGCCCCAACTGACTTACATGTAAATACACCATCGTGGTTTCTATAGAGCTGTGCCCCAAAACTTCTTTCAGGCTTACAATATCCAATCCCATCTCCAGTAAGTGAGTGGCATAACTGTGGCGAAGTGTATGAGCAGTAATAAGTTTTTGTATTCCACTCTTTTTACGAGCTTGTGATACCACCCAATACACCCCGTGTTGTGATAAACCAACAAATTCTCCTTTTTGATTGTAACCATTAAACAACCATTTTTGTGGGTGTTCTGATTGCAGATAAGTCTTCAATCCCTTGATAAGTAGATTTCCAAGAGGTACATACCTGTCTTTTCTGCCTTTGCCCTGACGGATATGAAGCATTTTTCTGTCAAAATCTAAATCTGGCAATTCAATATTTCTAAGTTCAAAACAGCGAAGTCCGCAATCATATAATAAACCCAGAAGTAAACGATGTTTTAGCAGTTTAGGAGTACTTAATAATAGTTTAATCTCTGACTGTGAAAGTACAACAGGAAGCTTTTTACTCCGTTCAATGCTAGGCAAACTGATGCGTTTATCATTCAACCCTTTTAAACGATAAACTGCCCGAAGCCCATAGACTGTATGCTTAAAAAAACTCGCTGAAGGTGTTTTGTGTTGATGTTGACAAAAATGAAGGTAATCCAATACTTGCTCAGTATCCAACTCGCTTGGACAACAATTAAAATGTAAAGCCATATGCGCTAAACAACGACCATAATTCTTTACCGTGCTTTCACTTTTTCCTAATAATTCATAATGCCTTTTGAGTAATAAATACGTGATGGAATATTCTTTTACATTTTTACACGCTGTTTCGGTAATAGTTAATTTTTTTTTTCATAATTTCATACTGTTAAGATGAACCTTTAAGGTAGTGATTTCATTTTTATCTCGAAAAAACTACCTTTAGGTTTAGTTCAACAATGTATAAAAGTATTTGCTATTTTAGGCTTAACCAATTGTCGTTGCGGAATTGTTACGTCTCATTTTCTTATGGAAAATCATAGCATATAAAACCGAGGCTACTGAAAAAGGTATATCTATTTCAGATTTAATTTAAAAGCGATTAAGAAACAAGTACTCTTTCTTAATCGCTTTTAAATTTCGAGTGTTTTTTGATATTTTAACTGAGTTTTAGGATTCTTTTGAGGTTAACTGCAAAAATAGCTATTGCACCCTGCATTTCCATATTTGTGATACCATAAGATGTGGCTCTTCCAAAACCATGCACATTTTTCAATTCACCATTTTTTGCTTCTATTTTATACCGATGCTTTGCTTTTTCTTTAAAGTATGCTGTCTCTTGAAAAGCCATTTGTTCCTTATGAATTTCTGACTTTATAGAAATAGAATAGGATTTTGATTTTGTTCCTTCTTTATAACAGCCCTCTTTTAAAGGACATCTTTTACATTTTTCTATATCAAAGTAATACGTATTTACCTGATTAGTTCCAATGTCTTTCTTACCTTGTTTAGATTTTCGGATAGCCAAGTGACCTGCTGGACAAACAAACATATCTGCATCTTTATTATAATCAAATTTATCTTCTTTTTTTCTGAATCCTTGCGTTATAGAAGGATTTAACTTAGCTACAATTTTAATCTCTTGCTTATTAGCAAGTTTAAGGTTGTTCTTTCCTGAGTATGCTGCATCACCTATTACGGTGTTAACATCAATTCCGTTTTGCTGACTTATCTCTAAAAGCTCAGGTAATTTAGGACCATCTCCTTTTTCTCCTGATGTTACTACTGCAGCGGTAATAATACGTTCCTCACTCATTGCTATGTGTGTCTTATATCCAAAAAACGAGCTATCAATCGATTTATGACCTGTTTTGGCATCCCTATCTTTAGAGATTATGCGGTTGTCCTGAGTATCTTCAATGGCTTCTTTTAAGAAGTTTAATTTTTCTTTTACAGCAGGAATAGAACTTATAGAGAGCTCTTTTTCAACACAATTTTCTAAAGCTTTAGAATATTCCAGTTCTTTTTCGATATCATTTTCAATGCTCTTTTTTGGCATTTTTCTTTTATAGTTATCATCAAAACTATATATCGTTTTACGAAGCTGTTTGGAGCGTGCTCTTAATATCTCAAGGGCTGAATATGGGTTTGATTTTGATAAGGTGTGTGTAGCATCAACGATAATCGATTTTGAACGAATAATCTCTTTCTCAATGGCTATAGATACCGTTTTACTAATCAATAAATTTAAAAGATCTGTATCTTTTAAGCGAAGCTTTCTAAATTTTGTTAGTGAACTAGGGTTGATAACATCGTCTTCAGGCAACATGCCTAAAAAATATTTGAAGGACATGTCAAAGCGTGAACGCTCTACCACATCAACATCCGATATGGTATAAATCACTTTTAATAGCAAGTATTTAAACATTCGAATTGGGCATTCTGCGTAAATCATTAATTTTCCGCAGTAAGTTCTCTTTTGGAACAATTAAATCATACAAGGAACTGTATTCACTAAATTTAATTTGTTGTTGTTGAAGTAGCATTTATAAAAGAATATTTTTACTCTTTTAAGATACAAAAAAAAGAGTAAAATCTTCGATTTATACTCCTTTTTTTTACTGTTTATGTCTTATTCGACTTTTTCAGTAGCCTCATAAATATTGAACCTTTTTTTATAGTTTTAAGTTACTCAATTATATTATTTATCAGACCAAACAGCAAGCTCATTTCCTGAAGGATCTATAAAATGAAATCTGTGACCTCCAGGGAAAGAAAAAATAGGTTTTGTTATTTCACCACCAAATTTTTCGATGCTGTTTTTCACTTCTTCAAGATCATTATGGTATAACACTGTCAACGCTCCATTTACAATTTTATTTACCGTCAATTCAAACCCACCATCAAGTCCACTTTCAGAAAAAGCTACATACGTTGGTCCATAATCTGTAAATGACCAATGGAATGTTTTACTAAAAAACTCTTTAGTTTTTTCAATATCTTTTGACTTAAATTCAATATAATTAATATGATTATCCTTAATATTCATTTTTGTTTATTTATAGTTTGGTATATACTTTTGTTAAATTAACTAAAATAATTTAATCTCCTTTAAAATATCTTCATCAATACTAATAACACCAACCGAATTAAACTCAAATCTCTTTAATTAGTTATTTCAATTAAATTATTTTCTGGATCTAACACAACACTTTCATAATAACCATCTCCTGTTAACCTAGGCTCACTCTGTATTATATAACCATCATTTCTAAGAATTTCAGTTAATTCCAACACCTTACTTTTATCTCCTGTTGAAATTGCAAAATGAGCCAATCCATTTGTAATTCCTTTTTCTTGAAGTACTTCAAAAATAGTTGGTTTATGCATCAGTTCAATTCTTAAACCAGTTTCATAAGATAAAAAATATGATCTGTCTCTTATACACATCT
>SDWL01000319.1 GCA_004195315.1 Lutibacter sp. | reverse complement strand
AGATGTGTATAAGAGACAGATTAAAATTATGGCCATACGTTATAGAATTACCAAGCGAACAAATAATATAAATCCCGCTAAAGAAAGTAAATATATTATGCAATCTGTTTCTACAGGTACTATAGATTCTAGAAGGTTAAGTAAAGAAATTAGTATGGAAAGCACTTTAAGTCCTACTGATGTTCATGCTGTATTATTTGCATTAGGTGAAAAGTTGGAATTTCATTTACTGGAAGGCAAAACAGTTGACCTTGAAAATATTGGTAAGTTTAAATTAGGGTTTAAGTGCAAGGCAGAAGAAGACGCTTTAAAACTTAGCCCAAATAGAAGTATTTCAAAATACCATTTAAATTTTCAACCGTCGGTTTTTATAAAGCGCATACTTAAAAAAGGGATTACCACATATAAAGAGGGCAGTAGAAGTATAGATTAGTAAATGACTATTCGCTATAAAATAGATAAGTTAAATCGTTATGTGTAATTATTAAACACGTCAGTTCGAGTATTTTTTGAGCAATGAAATGAAGTAAAAAATGTATCGAGAACAGTTTTTAATGCTAATTTTTCTATTCTCGATACATTTTTCTTCTGAAAATCACTCGAATTGACGAAAAATTCACATCAAAAATGAATTGCACCCAACAGGATAAGCTACACTTTCTCTTTCAATAGTTTAATTTCATCGCGAAGTTTGGCGGCAACTATAAAATCTAATGCTTTAGCAGCTTCTTCCATATGTTTACGTTTTTCACGAATACGTTTTTCAATTTCAGGTTTTGTTAAATACGCTAGTTCTTCTTCAGCAGCCATTTTTGAAGTTTCATCTTGATAATAAGATGCTCCTGTATTTTTGGCCAATGTATTTTCTATACTTTTTGTAATTTGAGTAGGAGTAATGTTGTTTTCAGTATTGTAGGCAATTTGTTTTTCTCTTCTTCTTTCAGTTTCATCAATAGTTAATTGCATACTTTTTGTAATTTTATCAGCATACATAATTGCTTTTCCTTTTACATTTCTTGCAGCTCTTCCAATGGTTTGTGTAAGTGAACGATGCGAACGTAAAAAACCTTCTTTATCGGCATCTAAAATGGCAACTAAAGAAACTTCGGGTAAATCTAGCCCTTCACGTAAAAGGTTTACACCAATTAGTACATCAAAAACTCCTTTACGTAAATCTGCCATAATTTCAACACGTTCTAAAGTATCAACATCTGAATGAATATAACGACAACGAATTTGAATTCTGCTCAAGTATTTTGTCAATTCTTCAGCCATTCGTTTTGTTAGTGTAGTTACTAAAGTACGTTCATCTAATTCTACTCTCACTTGAATTTCTTCAATTAAATCATCAATCTGATTGATACTTGGACGAACTTCAATTTCAGGATCTAATAATCCTGTAGGTCTAATAACTTGTTCAACAAAAACACCTTCAGTTTTTTGTAATTCGTAATCTGCTGGAGTTGCGCTCACAAAAATCACTTGATTTTGAATTTCTTCAAATTCATCAAATTTTAGCGGTCTATTGTCCATTGCGGCAGGTAATCTAAACCCAAATTCAACTAAATTTTCTTTCCGAGATCTGTCTCCACCGTACATTGCATGAACTTGAGGAACAGTTACGTGACTTTCATCAATAATCATTAAATAATCTTCAGAAAAATAGTCTAATAAGCAGAAAGGTCTTGTGCCAGGTTCTCGTCCATCTAAGTATCGCGAGTAATTTTCAATTCCACTACAATAGCCTAATTCACGAATCATTTCTAAGTCAAATTCTGTACGTTCTTTTAATCGTTTTGCTTCTAAGTGTTTGCCAATTTCTTTGTAGTATTCAAATTGTTTCATTAAATCTTCCTGAATAGCGTGTATTGCATTTTGTAAAACATCAGGTGAAGTAACAAATAAATTTGCGGGATATATTTTTAAAGTTTCAAATTTTTCAACTATTTGGTTATTAGTTACATCAAAACTTTCCATTTCTTCAATTTCATCTCCAAAAAAGTGAATTCTATAGGCATGTTCACCATATGAAGGGTAAACAGTAATAGTGTCACCTTTTACTTTAAAAGTTCCGCTACTTACTTCAGTTTCAGTTCTGGAATATAAACTTGTAACCAATTGATGTAAAAATTTAGTTCGCGATATTACTTCATTTACTTCAATTGAAATGATATTTTTTTTGAATTCAACCGGATTTCCAATACCATAAATACAAGAGACTGAAGCAACAATTATAACATCTCTTCTTCCTGAAAGTAAAGCAGATGAAGCGCTGATTCTTAATTTTTCAATATCCTCGTTTATAGATAAATCTTTTTCAATATACGTTCCAGTTGTTGGTAAATATGCTTCTGGCTGATAATAGTCATAGTAGGAAACAAAATATTCGACACTATTGTTGGGGAAAAATTGTTTAAATTCGGAATATAATTGTGCAGCCAACGTTTTATTATGTGCTAAAACTAAAGTCGGTTTTTGAACTTCTTGAATCAAATTAGCAACCGTAAATGTTTTTCCAGAACCAGTTACACCTAACAAAGTTTGATATTTTTCGTTGGAATTTATTCCTTCAACCAATTGTTTTATTGCTTCAGGCTGATCACCGGTTGGTTTAAAATTAGATTCTAATTCTGTCTCTTATACACATCT
>SDWL01000318.1 GCA_004195315.1 Lutibacter sp. | reverse complement strand
AGATGTGTATAAGAGACAGTTCTGATGTTTTCAATTCAACAGATCCATCAAATGATTTAGTTAACATAGGTTTAGAACATCTTAAAACCGAGTATAGCTCACTATAATATATAAGTTTATTTTTATTTGTTCAAGAATTACTCATAAATATAAGTAAATTAGCTATATGATTTTTTAATATTAAAAACTATGAACATAGCAATGACTAGCATTCCTGTAGAGGATGTAAACTTAGCCTTTAAATTTTACACAGAAATATTAGGTTTTCAACAACATACTTACCTTCCAGAATATTCTTTAGCAATTGTAGCTTCTTCAAAAGAAAATAACAATACACTTTTGATGTTAGAACCTAATAATAATGTGCTAAGTAAAAATTATCAAAATGGATTGTATCAAAAGAAAATCCCTGTAATTACATTTAGTGTACAAAATATTTATAAAGAATTTCATCGATTAAAGGATTTAGGTATTACTTTTATTAAAGAGCCAACTAAACAAGATTGGGGTATTGAAAGTGTTTTTGATGACACTTCTGGAAATTATATTCAATTAATTGAGCAATAACAATAATTTGATGAAAGCAAAACCAAAGTTTGAAACATTCGCTATCAAAAGCACTCAAAATCAATTTTCTAATGCAGAACCTATAAGCACCCCTATTTATCTTTCTACTACTTACAAACGCAATAATGATGGCTCCTATAACAATGATTTAGTTTATTCAAGAAACGATAATCCAAATCGAAAAATTGTTGAGCATAGTATTGCTGTATTAGAAAATGGCAACCATGCATATGCTTTTTCATCAGGTATGGCAGCTGTTAATTCAATTTTTCAAACTTTAAAAACTGGGGATCATATTATTTTACCAGATGATATTTATTATGCTATAAAAAAGTTAATGGATCAGGTTTTTGAACCTTGGGGATTAAAGTATGATTTGGTGGATATGACTGATTTAATAGCTGTTGAAAATGCTATTAAACCTGCTACATCCTTAATTTGGATTGAATCACCTTCTAATCCACAATTAAAAATAAGCAATATCGCAGCAATATCAAAAATTGCTAAAAACAAAAACATACTTTGTGTAGTTGATAATACGTGGGCTACACCTGTTTTTCAAAATCCTTTAGAAATTGGAGCTGACATTGTAATGCATTCTTCTACAAAATATTTTGGTGGCCATAGCGATGTTATTGGAGGTTGTATTGTATTAAATGATAATAATTTAGCAGAGAAAATTAAAAACATTCAAGTATTATCAGGTGCTGTTCCTTCTCCTTTTGATTGTTGGTTAATTGCTCGTGGGATTCAAACATTGCATTTAAGAGTAACAAAACAAGCTGAAAATGCATTAAAATTAGCGCAATATTTAGAAAATCATTCGAAGATAGAAAAAGTAAATTACCCAGGATTGGCAAGCCATTCACAGCATTTAATTGCAAAAAAACAATTAAAAAATGGTTTTGGAGCTATGCTTTCTATACTTATTAAAGGAAATGAAAAAGAAACCTTTGAAATATCCACAAAATTAAAATACTTTGCAACTGCTACAAGTTTGGGTGGCGTAGAAAGTTTAGTTGAGCACCGTAAATCTGTTGAAGGTAATGATAGTCCAACTCCTAGTAATTTGCTAAGAATATCTGTTGGTATTGAACATATTGATGATTTAATTGCTGATTGGGAAAATGCGCTGTTAATTGATACTATATAATTTCTTTTCAAATTACTGTTCAACTTTATTAATTCGTTTACTTTTTTTCTTCAGATTTCTTTTCCTAATTATATGAATTGGTAGTGTGAATTTAAATAAACTGCCTTTGTCTTTATTATTTTCAACCCATATTTTTCCGCGATGCTTCTCAACAAAATCCTTGCAAACAACTAAACCTAAACCAGATCCTTTTTCATTAGAAGTTCCAAGTTTGGTTTTATTTTCATCAATAGTAAATATCTTAATTTTATCTTTATTTTCTACACCTATTCCATTATCTGAAACGGTTACCTCAATATGATCATCAATTATCTCTGAATAAACCTTCACTAACCCATTATTTTCAGTAAATTTAATTGCATTCGAAATAAGGTTTCTTAAAATCACCTCCAGCATATTTTTGTCAGCATTTGCATTTTCTGAGTAAAAACTTCTTACTGAAATATTTTTCCTTTGAGCTGCTTCTTTTAACTGCTCAATCACTTCGTTAGAAATTTTTCCAATGTTACAACAGGAAGGATTGAATGCTATTTTACCAGATTTATTTTGCGCCCAATTTAATAGATTTTCAAGTAGATTAAAAGTTTGATTAGCCTGAGCATTCATTTCATAAATAAACTTTTCTGATTTTTCGATTTCATAGTTACGTAAGTTTTTTTTCAAAATATCAGTAAATCCTAGGATAGTGTTAAATGGACTTCTTAAATCATGTGCAATAATAGAAAACATTAAATCTTTAGTCTCCAATATTTTTTTTAGTTCTTGTGTTCTATCTTGTATAATCGTTTCCAATTCTAAATTGTATTCTAATATATACTTATAAAGTTCATTTTTAAATACCAATCCTATAAAATTTCCATCTTTACCAACAGGTAACACATCAGTATTTGTAATCATCATTTCGGAAAGGACTTCTTGAACAGATTTCTCACAATCAACCATAGCTGTCTCTTATACACATCT
>SDWL01000317.1 GCA_004195315.1 Lutibacter sp. | reverse complement strand
AGATGTGTATAAGAGACAGTGATGTAGGTGTAGATCTTCAGAAGTTTCTAAATTACTACCGTGGTATCAATCAGAATTATTGGAAATTATATAGAAATGAAAAAATAACAAAAGAAGAACTGAGAGTAGGGAGATTAAGAGATACTTTTGTAAAAATAAAACAGAAGTTTAACAATGAATTAATAGATAATTTATCTATAGATTATATCGAGGTTTTACCAAACAATAATCAACTTTTTGATGGAACTCATGAAATTTTAGAACATTTGTTTTTAAAATACAAGCTTCATATTATCACCAACGGTTTTAATGAAGTGCAATATAAAAAGTTAGAAAATTCAGGATTAAGTAAGTATTTTGATAAAATAATTACATCTGAAGATGCAGGAGTGAAAAAACCCAATCCTAAAATTTTTAAATATGCGTTAGACCTTGCTGAAGCAACATCAAAAGAGTCAATGATGATTGGTGATAATTGGGAAGCAGACGTTATGGGAGCGATTAATAATGGAATTGACGCCATTTATTTTAATTATGAAAAACAGCCTGTTAGTGAAAATATAAAGAGTGTAAATCAGTTAATACAAATAAAGCAATATTTATAAAATAAAAGTATTTTAGCTTCAAATTCTGTGTATGAGCGCCAGTAAAATAATTTTAAGCTTAATTATAATATTTTGCTTTCAAAGTTGTACTAAAAATGTTGATTTCAATCAGATTGATGACGCTAATATTCAGGCATCATATATAGCAACATTAGTGCATTTAGATTTAAATGTACCTAACTTTTTAAATAAATTTAATCAAGAAATAACTTTCTCACAAGATTTAATTCAAGCGCCAATACCTACTGATACTAGACAATATTTAGAAAAAATTGAATTTACAGTAGTAACAGAAAATACCTTCGACAGAAATTTTTCACTGAATGTAATATTTTATAATGGATTTAATGAACCAATCTATATATTTCAACCTGAAATTTTTATTCCTGAGAATTCTTCAGAATTAATTACCATTATTGAAATTCCAGAAGAAGATGTTGATGTTATTTACGATACCGAATATTTTGGATTTACATTAGTACTTTCTGAAAGTACTGATGGAAGTATGCTTGCTATTGATGGAACAGCAAATTTAAAAATAAAATCGTCTGTAGAATTATTTTTTAATTATAAAAAAATATGAAAAAATTAATAGTGTTAATTTTTCTTGTATGTGCTACAGGTTATTCTCAAAACAAGCAAGTTTTATATGATTTTTCGGGTTTGCCACAAACATTATTGTTAAACCCGGGAGCTGAGGTTGACCATAAGTTTCATGTAGGTTTACCTTTGTTATCACAGCTAAGTGTTCAAGCAGGGTTCACAGGATTTTCTGTTTACGATATTTTTGCTGATGATGGTATTGATATTAATGATAAAATTAGAAATGCTGTAAACAATTACGGCACTTCTGAATTTATAGCTTTTAATCAACAATTAGAAGTGTTAAGTGGAGGATTTAGTTTGAAAAAAGATTCTTATTTAAGTTTTGGCTATTATCAAGAACTTGATTTTTTAGCTAAAATTCCACGTGATATAGTAGATTTATTTTATGATGGGAATACCGATATTGATAGACGTTATTCAATTAATAAATTAGCATCTAGAGCTGAATTATTTGGAGTACTTCACGTTGGTTTATCAAAAAGAATTAATAATAAGTTGCAAGTTGGCGGTAGATTTAAAATATATTCTAGTGTTTTTAACGCAAGTACAAAATTAAACACAGGCTCATTTTATACGGAAGAAGGAATCAATAATATTTATACACAACATATAGAAAATGTAAATCTTTTGATGCAAACTTCAGGCGTGTTTTTAGATAATGGCGAAGATGTAGACGGCTCGTATGTGAAAAACAAATTTCTTTTTGGAGGGGATTTAGGATTGGGCTTAGATCTTGGATTTACGTATCGTCTTAAAAAACAATGGATTGCTTCAGGGAGTATTCTAGATTTAGGTTTTGTAAAGTATTCTAAAAATGTTGAATCATATAGTGTTAAAGGGAATTACAAAGTTGAAGGATTTCAATTGGTTTTTGATCCCAATAATCCACAAAATTATTGGAATGATTTAAAAGAAGAATTTGACAATAGCATTGTATTAGATACTTTATATAAAAGTTATATCACATTGCGACCTGTAAAATTAAATGGTTCAATTAGCTATTCTTTTGGACAGGAATATGATGATTGTAGGTTTTTAATAAATCCAAAAGTTTATTTAAATAAAGTTGGGTTGCAATTATATTCAAATATAAGTGCGGTACATTCGTATATAGCAGCAACGTTGTTTTATGAACGTAGATTAGGTAAACACTTACAAACTAAAATCACCTATACTGCCGATCCGTACTCTTTTTCAAATATTGGATTGGGTTTGTCAACTCAGTTTGGTATTTTTAATGCTTATTTAGTTGCTGATAATTTATTGAGCCTGCGCAATTTATACAATGCCAAAAGTACTAGTTTTCAATTAGGAGTTAATTTTATAATTAAACATAAAAATTAGTACATTTACAAATATCAAAGTAAAATAATAGTGTCAAAATTTATACAATAATGAATAAATCATTTTCCATTAGCCTTATTCTTACACTATTTTGTTCAATACTTTTTGCACAAAATAACATCTGTCTCTTATACACATCT
>SDWL01000316.1 GCA_004195315.1 Lutibacter sp. | reverse complement strand
ATCAAAAAACTCGCCAATTGGCGAGTTTTTCTAAGTTAATTTTAGGTAGTAGTAAAGCGTTTATTTATTTTCTGCATATAATTTTTCAACATAATTCCAGTTAATTACATTAAAAAATGCATTGATATAATCTGGTCTTCTGTTTTGGTAGTTTAGGTAATAAGCATGTTCCCAAACGTCTAATGCTAAAATTGGAAAACCTCCACAACTAACACCAGGCATTAATGGATTGTCTTGATTTGGAGTAGAGCAAATTTCTACTTTACCACCTTTATGAACACATAACCAAGCCCAACCAGACCCAAAACGAGTTGCTGCAGCTTTTGCGAAAGCATCTTTAAATGCATCAACTGAACCAAATTCAGCTACAATAGCATCTTTTAATTCACCAGATAAATAACCTTTTCCTTCAGGATTCATTACATTCCAAAACAAGGTATGATTGTAAAATCCACCACCATTATTTCTAACAGCTGCATTATTCATGTCTAATCCATCTAAAATATCTTCAATAGATTTTCCTTCTAAATCTGTTCCTGCAACAGCATTATTCAAATTATTGGTATAGCCCGCATGATGTTTTCCATGGTGAATTTCCATAGTTCTTGCATCAATATGTGGTTCTAACGCATCAAAAGCGTATGGTAATTTTGGTAGTTCAAAAGACATAATTCGATTTTTTAAATTAAAATTAAATATATTCAAAGATAAAGAACGATTCTCATTTTTGAAAATTTAGGAAATCGAATGATTTTATAGTGATATTAGAATATCTTATTATAGAGATGAAATTAAAAAAATTCTTGCTTAATTATCTGTCAAAGCGTAATCAGCATCCTTAGGATATTTAGCCATAAATTCCTCAACTTTATCAACCATTGTTTTACTTCCACAGAAAAAAGGAACTCGTTGATGCAATTCAGTTGGTTTAATATCTAAAATGCGCATATAACCATCACTAGCTTTTCCGTTAGCTTGTTCAGCCAAAAAAGCCATTGGATTACATTCATATAACAAGCGTAATTTTCCTTGAGGGTTTTTAGTGCTTGTTGGGTATAAATAAATACCTCCTTTAATCATATTTCTATGAAAATCTGACACTAAAGAACCTATATAACGTGAAGTATAAGGTCTGTTTTCTTTTTCTTCTTGGCAATATTTTAAATAATCTTTTACTCCTTGTGGGAAATGTACATAATTCCCTTCGTTAATTGAATAAATTTTTCCAATCTCAGGGTAATTCATATTTGGGTGCGACAAATAAAATGTTCCTATTGCAGGATTCAACGTAAAACCGTTTACACCATGACCCGATGTTAAAACTAACATTGTTGAAGTGCCATAAACTACATATCCGGCAGCTACTTGTTGATTTCCTCTTTGTAAAAAATCAACTGTTTCAACCGGTGTTCCTATTGGGGTAACACGTCTATAAATTGAAAAAATAGTACCAACAGAAACATTTACATCAATATTTGAAGAACCATCTAAAGGATCCATTAGAACAATATATTTATTTTCATTTGTTCCATGTTTACCCTTAATTGTAACATATTCATCCTCTTCTTCACTTGCAATACCGCAAACAATTTCTCTATTTATAAGTGTTTGCATAAATACATCATTGGCATAAACATCTAATTTTTGTTGATCTTCACCTTGAATATTTGTTTCGCCTGCATTACCAGTTATATCAACCAAACCGGCTTTATTTACCTTATAATTAACAACTTTTGCTGCTAATTTAATGGAGCTAATTAATCTGTTAAATTCCCCAGAAGTTGATTTGTAGTGTTTTTGATTTTCAATTATAAACTCTCCTAAAGTAAGGTTCTTGTTTGGCATAATTGTATTTAGTTGTTTGTTTGCACAAATATCGAGAAAATATATTTTAAAAAGCCTCTTGTTTTTCAAATTCTTAAATTAAAGATTTTTACTTTAGCAAAAACAAAAAATATTTTTTGAAATGAGTTTTAAAATAAGAGAAGGAGAAAAATCAGATATGCCATCTGTTTTAAAATTAATAAAAGAATTAGCACATTTTGAAAAGGAACCTGATGCTGTTATAGTTACAGTTTCAGATTTAGAAAATGATGGTTTTGGAGAATCTCCTTTATTTAAAACTTTTGTAGCTGAACAAGATGATGAAATTATTGGAATGGCGTTATTTTACCCTCGTTATTCAACTTGGAAAGGACCAACTGTTCACTTAGAAGATTTAATTGTTACAAAAAGTAAACGAGGATTAAGTATAGGAAGTGCTTTGTATAAAAAAGTAATAGAGTATGGTTATAACAAAGGCGTAAAACGAATTGAATGGAATGTTTTAGATTGGAATGAACCTGCAATAATTTTTTATGAAAGTACTGGAGCTTCTGTTTTAAGAGATTGGGATAATGCCCAAATTCATTGGGATGAAATGAAAAAATATTTAAAGAAGTAAAATGAAAGTTTTTAAGTTTGGTGGTGCATCCGTAAAAGATGCTGAAGGTATACAAAATGTACTTCGAGTTCTACAACATGAAGGATTTGAAAACACACTTATTATTACTTCGGCAATGGGGAAAATGACCAATGCTTTTGAGAAAATTACAAATTCATATTACTATAAAACAGATGATTTACAGCAAAATATTGAATTTGTTAGAAACTATCATTTAAACATTATAAATGAGATATTTGAAGAAAAAAGTCATCCAATTTTTGTTGAAGTAGAAATACCTGTCTCTTATACACATCT
>SDWL01000315.1 GCA_004195315.1 Lutibacter sp. | reverse complement strand
AGATGTGTATAAGAGACAGGAAATAAATGCCATAAACAATTCTACGGTGTTACCTGCATATATATCAGGGATAGTTATTAAGTCTGTGCCAGTTGTTCTATCTGCACCTTCTAAAATTGATGTAGACTCTTTTTTACTTGGATTATAGACCAACAACATTGCCTTATCGGTTGCTTTTGCGTTTTTACCACTTGTATTATTGTCCCAGTTAAATGTTACTTCACCAGGTGTTGACAAATTAAAAGATGGGTTTAAAGCGCCTGCTAAACTTCCTTTACTCAAAAGAGCATCTGCATAATTAACACTAAAGTCAGGAGCAATTCCTGTAATAGCATTACTTATTACTTCAGACATTGCAGCATTGAATGCTGATTTTTTAATGGCAAGACTTTTATAACCAATATTTATAAACTCTATGTTTGGTTGTAAAAATTTGAGAGTTGCTGAGAACTTGTTTCTTTGATTTACCTGCCCTTCAGTTCTTGGATTTGCTACACTGGTTGGTTTGATTCTGATATAATCAATACCTTTCCAGCTTCCACCAATTATATTTCCTACTTTTCCTGATAATCCTCCGAGGATTCCTTGACCTATTTTACCCATTTTACTTAAAAATTAAAATTACACCTTTGGAGTTGGTACGGACTTTATTTAGCTTTATTATTATGACAATAAAGATATAGACTTGTTAGAGAGTTCTTTTTTCGTTAAGCCCTGATAGTTCCTTTTGTCTTGTTTTGCTTTTACTTGAAAAATAATTTTGGATAAAAGCAACTTAAAGTTGGTTTATCAGTTTTAACTGTTGTTTTAGAAGTTCTTCTTTTTCTTGAATTTGAGTAATAGTATGAATATGCCTTTGAAAAGAATCAACATCTTTTAAATTATCAAAATAAGCCTTATTAAGTAGCTTTAAGCAATCTATTTTGAATAACACTTCCTTTTAAATAGTAGGAGAAGTAAGAGCTTATTTTGAGTGATAGGCATAAATAGAAAAGCGTTTGTCTATTTTCTTCTGTTTGGGTGACTATCACAAAGCAATTCGGGCAAGGTAGATTCATTGGTTTACCGCTGTTCAATCCTTTGTTTAAAAAAAAAGTGAGGTTTGTTGTAGGTTCTTCCGATTCGGTGGGTTTTGATTTCAGAAGTTGACATAATTCTCCAATTAAAATTGCTTCGCTGCGCTTCGCATATATTTTTTGGAAGAGAAAGAAAAAAGACAGCTTGGATGTTGGTTGTGCGGTAAATACTGTCAAGGTTTTTGGGGAAAATACAACCTGTAGGAACTGTTAAAACGAAGCCGAACATTTTGTGAGGTGGAGATTTTTTTCAAAACCCGTAGGGCTTGACCTTGATAGTATGAGTGCGGCTGGTGATGGAGACAACCGATATTTGCTCACTTTTTTATTTTTTAGTTGAAATTGACTTTAATGTTTGAGTCTTTGATTTTCCAAAGAATCTATAATTTCTTGTTTTTTGTAGTATACTCGACCTCCAAAGCCATAAGCAATTAATTTATTGCGTTTAGTCCAATTATGAACTGTTGAAAGGTCGACTTTTAAGAAAGTAGCGGTTTCTCTACGAGTAAGAAATATTTCAGCATCTTTGGAAGCGTATTGATTTAAATAAATTTCAATTTTTGATATTAACTTTTCTGCAACTTTATTGGCTAATTCATCAACTGTTATTTCTTGAATTTGAATTGTTTTAGTAATCATAATATATAGTTTAAGGTTTGAATCTAAGTTACTAAATGTTTTTATTCGCAGGTAATCGCAAGCAAAAATGCGGTAGCATTTACGCGAGCCGACAGCGAAGTTGAACGAGGGTGTTGATGCAAGAGCACGTTGCCATCGGCAAGAGTGCGTGCAACGACTACGTGGTACACGCAAAGGGTGGCGGTGTTTTTGAAGCTGAGGGAAAAACAAGGGCAAATTATGAAGTGAAGCGTGACGAATGATGTGTACTTCGCTTTGGTTGAAGCATTACGTTTTAAAATTATTGGTTAATTGGATTGAAAAATATTATTTAAAATTGAATTTAGCGCAGTACCAAGAATAAGGAACAATGAACGGAATACTTTGCTCTTGTGTGCGTTTGAAATATGTAATAATCCGTTGTATACTGTTTAATTGAATGTTGTTTAAGACTATAATCAAACTTGTTTATTGAATTGTATTAACAACTTGCAACGGTTATTTTATATGTAAAATGGCTGTTATTCAAAAACTGTGACACCCTTTTTTTAGCCCGAAGTGAGCAGCAGGCGAGCCAAATTATTAAACAGCGGTTGTACCCAATAAAATGACTTGCGTAGCAAAACATTAAAGGGTTTGGGTGCAAAAGTAGCTGTGCGTGAGGAATACGTGGAATGTGTGTAGTAAAATAAGTGAGTGTGCTGCAATGAGCACCCACTGGAGCACAAATTGTAGTGCAACGAACGGCAAGTACAAATGCGACAAAGGAGTATTTTTAATTGTATTTTATGAAGCAAAATGGAGCGTGTGACGAACACCTTATTACCTGCACGAATGTTTCTGACTTGTACTGAAGTTTCTTATGGAAACGAATTTAAAAGAGGGCAGAGGCAAAGATAAGTACTGACTGCAAGGAAGTTCTTATGCGGGGAATTGGAAGCTGTATGTAGTGTAATGAAATGGAACGGAATACTGCTAAAAATGGTGTATTACGTCTGTCTCTTATACACATCT
>SDWL01000314.1 GCA_004195315.1 Lutibacter sp. | reverse complement strand
AGATGTGTATAAGAGACAGGTACTGAGATAGACAAAAAAATTGATGAAACTATGGATGAAGCATTATACAATGGGGTAATTAGAAAAGGAGATTTTAGTTATCATTTTAAACAAAAATTAAAATAATATGAAAAAAGAATTATTTTGTTTTTTGTTTTTTATTCTTAGCCAATCACTATTTTCCCAAACTATTTTGGGAATTGATGTAGCACATCATCAAGGAGTTATAAATTGGCAACTTGTTAGTGCAGATGGTAAAGTTTTCGCCTACGTTAAAGCTACTGAAGGAATGACTTATACTGACCCAAAATTCATCACTAATATCACAAATGGAAATAGTGCTGGATTAATAATGGGAGCATACCATTTTGCTAGACCTGATAATAATACAGCAAATCAAGATGCAAATAATTTTATAAGCGTAGCAAACTCTTATATTGGAAATGGTAAACTTCCGCCAGCTTTAGATTTAGAAGATGTTGAGGGTTTACCTACTTTAGATAGTCAATTTTCGAGTACTGAGCTTAGTAATTGGGTAGAACAATGGTTAGTAATAGTTGAAAATCAAACAGGCATTAAACCTATAATCTATACAACTAGTCATTATGCAAATTATTTAAATAATTCATTAGACTCATATGAACTATGGATTGCTAAACCTAATACTAGCGCTACAAGTCCACCAACTAATTTAGGGATTTGGAATGATTGGAAAATAAAACAATATTCTTGGGAAGGTTCGGTTCAAGGTATTTCTGGATTTACTGATTTAAACTCCTTTAATGGTTCAACAAACGACTTTAATGATTTTATAAATGCAGGAAATATAAATACATTAGATTGCTCAAATGCAGTTGAGTTAACTTGTGGTATTTCTTTTTCAGGGAATAACTCAACTGATTCATCAAATATTTCATCATATGGTTGTAATTCTTGGACGGAAACAGGCCCAGAAAGAATACACACAATAACTCCATCAGCTAACGGAACTCTTACAGCTACAATTTCAAATTTTTCTGGAGATTTAGATGTATATATTTTAGGTAGTTGTAATCCTTCAGATTGTTTAGGAACAGTAAGTTCTTCATCTGCCACATATTCTAATGCTCAATCTGGACAGACTTATTATATTGTAGTTGATTCAGATGATGGAAGTGTAAGTAGTTATGACATAATCATAGATTGCCCAACTTCAGGAAGTTCAGAAGATATTGTATTTTACTAGGTTCAGATAGCTCTGGTATTGGAAGTGATGACCCAACTCAAAATGAAAGTGCAACACTTACAATTCCAAGTAACACATCGGGAGGGACTTACTATATCATCTTTTCGGCAGATAATGACAATGAATTAACTGAAAGCGATGAAGCTAATAATTTTGAATGTCAACAAATAATTGTTACAAGCCCTATAGGAACAACCTATGTTCCTGATGATAATTTTGAGCAAAGGCTAATTAGTTTGGGTTATGACGATGTTTTAGATAATTATGTTATTACTGCCAATATAACCAATATCATCTATCTCTATGTTTCAAGTGAAAACATTTCTGATTTAACAGGTGTTCAAGATTTTTCTTCATTACAAACTTTAATGTGTGAAGACAATCAAATTGTAAGTTTAAATATTTCACAAAATAGTAACTTAGAAAGCCTTTGGATAAGTTCTAATCAATTAACTAGTTTAGATATTTCTCAAAATTCAAAATTAATTGAATTAGGCTGTAGCCGTAATAAGATTTTTTCTCTGGATTGTTCAAATAATAACAATCTTGAATGGTTGGAATGTAATAATAACTCATTGACCATGTTAGACGTTAAAAATGGTAATAACATAATACTAACTAATTTTCGAGCAAATTTAAATCAAAACCTTAGTTGTATTAAAGTTGATGATGAAACTGAAGCAAATAATGGAGTTGGTGTTTATGTAAATTGGGTTGTTGATAATGGTGTTAATTATAGCGAAAATTGTGATAATTATGGATTAGACACAGATAATGATGACGTAATAAATAATGTTGATCAATGTCCAAATACTCCAACAGGAGAAGAAGTTAACGTAACTGGATGTTCACAAAGTCAAATTGATGATGATGGTGATAGTATAATGAATAATTTAGATTTATGCCCAAATACAACCGTAGGAATAACTGTTAATGAAAATGGATGTTTCTTTTTACCATCAAATAATTTTAATCTTGAAGTTACAAGTGAAACCTGTCCAAATAAGAATAATGGGGAATTAATAATAACGGCTAATGAAACACATAGTTATACAGCAACTATTAATAATGTAAATCACAATTTTAATAATAATAGTTTAATTGTTTCTAATTTAGTTCCTGACACTTATTCAGTTTGTATTTCAGTTGCTGGAGAAATTTTTGAACAATGCTATACTATTGTTATTGCTGAGGGTACAATGGTTTCAGGAAAAGCAAGTGTAACATCAAATAAAGCATCAATTGCTATTGAGCAAGGAACTGCTCCTTATGATGTATATGTAAATGATATTAGTGTATTAAATACTTTAGCTTCATCATTTACTATAGATGTTAAACATGGTGATTTATTGGAAGTAAAAACAGCGATATCTTGTGAGGGAGTATTCTTAAAAGCCATAGATTTATTTGAGAATATTATAGCGTACCCAAATCCATCAAAAGGGATATTTGAAATTACTTTACCAATTTCAGAAAAAGAAGTTGTTATTGAATTGTACACGATTGGTTCACAATTAATTTCTAAGGAAACATATAAAGTTCTTAATGGAAAAGTAAAGATAAACCTTGAAAATAAACCTATTGGAGTATATGTTGTAAAAATTCAATTAGACACACCTGTAAACTTAACCATCATAAAAGAATAATCTTCAATTAGTGAAGTGTTTTTGGATTCATCATATACTATAGTATTCAGTCATTTTCTAAGAAGATACTTTTAGAGCTTCTCTTATTATCTAAAAATTGATCTTTGGTTTTATCATAAATACATAATAAACCTTGTTCATCTGAAAATTCTTTAATCAGAAATTTAGATTTGTTGCGTTAAGTTATTGAATACAGTTGAATTTCATGTAATATACTGAAATAGCTCTCGTATTCTTGTGTCTATTTGCACCTGCTTCTATATGATATTGACGTTTTAATTTACCTGATTGGTGATCTCGATAAGAATAATAAACAAATCATTCTTTGGAAATGGCTAATTTCTTTTCTGCACTGGAGAAGTCTTTCCACTGCGTAATATTCACTCCTCCAGCGAATATTTTGGACTTGATCCAAGGTTGGTTCATCTTGAAAACGTTTACGGAATCGTTTACGGCACGTAAAAATAAGGAAATTGAAGACATAAAAAAAGCGATTTAGTAGTACTAAATCGCTCGTTTACATAAATTTAAAAAGTAGCGTGATGCAGAATTGAACTGCAGACCTCCGGGTTATGAATCCGACGCTCTAACCAACTGAGCTACCACGCCATTTATTAAGGGTGCAAATATAAAAAATAAAATAGTTATAGCAACAAATATATTCTTCTATTTTTTAAGAATTTAAATTTTTTTAAAAAGGAATATTTATATATATTGTGCTTTTAAATAAAAAAGATGTCGACAAAAATTAAATTTGAAATTGAATTTCCTATACACGCTTCACCACAAATGCTTTATCAATATTTTGGCACCCCATCAGGGCTTTCTGAATGGTTCGCCGATAATGTAAATTCTCGTGGAGAATTATATACATTCATTTGGGATGGATCTGAAGAAAAAGCAAAAGTACTTCAAGAAAGACCAGGTGAAAAGATAAAATTTAAATGGCTTGAAGATGGTGAAAACAAAACCTACTTTGAATTTAGAATTGAAGTAGATGAAATTACGAAAGATGTTTCATTAATAGTAACAGATTTTGCTGAAGAAGATGAAGTTGAAGAATCTAAAATGCTGTCTCTTATACACATCT
>SDWL01000313.1 GCA_004195315.1 Lutibacter sp. | reverse complement strand
CTGAATCCTTTCTTTAAGAGTAAGTCGACAAGTTTTTTTACGTAACATAATACAAATCTATTAATTTAGATTTGTTGCGTTAAGTTATTGAGTACAGCATTTCTGTCGTAATATAAACCACAACGGTTTAGGCTAGGAAAAGTGCGGTTTTGAAACCGTAATTTTTCCGATGTTTGTTTTGTCGTATAAAGTTAATCGAATTTTCGTATTTAGCATAGTGTAGCAATTTTTTTTAGCCATTGTTGGCAACTGGCTTTTCACGTTTTTAATTTTTCTATTTCACTCACTTTTATAAATTCAGATAAGGTTGTTAAACTAATTTTGTCTGTCAATTGTAACTCGTTTGTTATTAATTCCTCTAATTTATACAAAACATCTTTTCCATATCTATACTTAATTGGGTCAGTATCATAAAGTGCATCTATTTCGTCCGCTTTCTGTTTTGGGTCTTCCATTTTATCGTATTTCCCATATTGTGCATAAGCTTTTCTTAATTTTGCTTTTGATGTAGGTTCAGTTTCGTTTGTCGCTTGCTCAATTAATTCTTTTGCTCTATCAATTGTAATGGAAGGATATACTTTATTTATATGCTCTTGATTTAAAAAATAACTTTCTATATCATAAAATTTGGTAATTAAAGTCGTTGTAATTGAATCCAATTGATAGTTTTTTAATTGTCTTGCTATTATCTGATTTAGTTGCTGTGGATTGTCATTATCTCTATCTCGATGAATTAAAATTCCTCGTAAGTTTTTAGATTTTTCTTTTAATTTTTTTGCGAAAAAAATAGCAGAAGCTAAATTGTCTTTCCCTTCATAGGATTCAACTTGAACTTTGTCTAAATCCATTTGATGGATTTCAAGTAATTTGCAAATCATATTTGTATTACCATCTTCGGTAAGAACAAGATATTCTTTGTTGTCGCCAATTTCGTTAAGTTCCTCTGCTAAAGTCAGATATTGGTTTAATTTATCAGCAGTTAGTTTTCCAAAATATTCAACGAGTGGCTCAAAATTTCCGTTATCGGCAGTTACTAAACATTCATAGTACTCTTTACGTTTTTCATTCGGAATTGTGATTGGAAAAAGCCATTTTTTAGAAGTACTAAATTTAGAGTTAAGCGAGAAATTCGTCCATTACCATCTAAAAATGGATGTATTGAAACCATTTTATAATGGAATAAAACTGCTATTACTAATGGCGATATTTTATAGTTTGCACTGGCTTTATTGTACCAATAAAATAATTCATTGAGTTCATTACCTATTGTTTTGTAGTCAAACTCAATCTTTGAACCATCTGGATGTTGAATAAAGACTTTAGATTGTCGATAATCTCCATTGTCCATTAAAATTTCTTGAAGTAGTAATAGGTCAAGTAATGTGAACTCAACATCAACTAAATCAAAAAGAAAGCTAATAGATGCAAAACTTTTACCTAAACTCAAATACCGATTCTTTTTTTCTATATAAGAAGATTTTAATCTTGGGTCTTGTTGTGTTAGGTAGTCTAATTGCAAACCTAATTCTTCTCGAATTTCGGGATTTAAAGAAGTCAAATGAGAATTGCTTCCGATGATAAATGATTCTTGTGCAATTTTTAGAAGAGTTGAATTTCCTTGACCCAATTCCTCCACTTTTGCTTTCAAAGCATCTACTTCTGAAACAATACTTAATTCACTTAATTTTTCCTCTGTCATTTTTTTTAGCTTGTTGCCAACGTGTTTGTGTAAGAAAAGTTGCGTGGTTTAGACACTAAAGTTAGCAAATAAATCACAGATAGAAAATCCGAGAGGATTTTCGTAAGTAGGCTTTTACTAGCAATTTTTTTTACACGTTGTTGCCATTTCGTTGTTTTTATTCAGCTTAATTCCGTTTTCCGATTTTCCTGTGTTAGAGTGAATTCGGTCAGCGATTTATTCCGCAAACTTTTTTAATTCCGATTGAGTGAAAATTCCGAAATAGATTTAATTCGTAATCAATTTCTTATTTTTTCGTAAAACTCTCTTGACTTAACTCTCCATCTATGACTACTTTCCATACTAATTTTGTTTCGGTTAATTGTATTATTGTAGTATCATACACTTCTAGTCCTGGGTCTGAATCATCCCAAAATATTTTTAAATTATCTCCAGATAAAGCCCAATCTCCCCAGTCTGAAAAATCATCTCCCCAAGCTTCCTTAAAATAATGAACTTCGACTCTTCCATCATCATAAAAAGTTGGGTCTCCATAGCCAAGGTCAGAATCAAATTCCCATTCTCCAATCAAATGATTTTCGGTAATATTATTGTCATTATTTTCATCATCACTTGAACAAGAAGTAAAAGATATTGTAGATATTAGACCTAAAATTAAAATAAAATTTCTCATAAATTTTTAATGGTTTTTGTGTTAATTTTTTGTTTTACGTTTCGCCACAATGAATGGCAACGGGCTTTTATAAGATTTGTGCGACTGGAAAATCGGAGATTTTTCGGTTGTAGCAAATCGTTAGTTGAATGTTTGTCAGTTCGTTATTTAGTTTAAAAGTAAGCATAAATTTTATGAGTTGTTAACTAATTTAGCGACACGTTTTGCTAATAATGGAATTTTTGTATTTTCCGAGTTTTGTCATTCTTGTTCTCATTTTAAATCACTCTTATTTTTTTTGAAATCTTTTATAAGCAAGTAAATAGAAATTAATATTGCAATTATATAAACAATTGCAATAGCTGGTTTCTCAAATTTCATATTTTCAAAATCGAATTTATCATATAATCCCTGTCTCTTATACACATCT
>SDWL01000312.1 GCA_004195315.1 Lutibacter sp. | reverse complement strand
AGGTCAAAGATATTCCAACCATCAGAAAAGAAATTTTTAATATTTTCCTTTGCTAACCACCTTAAAATAATCTCAATAGTAAATATACCTAGAGCAATATTTTGAATTGTAAGAATTAGGGGGTTTGTAAAATAAGTTTCTACTCCAATAAAAATAGAATTAATTAATATTACTCCAGCAATAAACCATTCAAACGATTTGTGTAATATTATTCTTTTAGATAATGCAATCATTTTTTTATTTTAATTTGAAATTCGAGTTCATTTTTGATGCTTCTTTTTCGTGTTCAATAATTATAACAGAATATACCTTTCAGTTTCAATAATACATTTCATAAACTAATTCTTTTCCTTAAAATTTGAAGGATATAAATTGACACCATTTTTCTTGGCAGCTTTTGTAATAAACGGAATTAATAGGGTAGCACCAGAAATTATAATAATAATAATAATAATAGGAACTCCTATTCCTGAAAATTTTAAAACATCAACAATCTGGGTTTTAAATGTTTTTCTTCCTTCTTTGAAATTGTTTTTTGTGAAATATTTTTATAATTAATGCGTGAAGATTCTTTAGTATCTGCTGCTTCATTTTTCATTCCAATTAAAAAATAGTTAAGAGCTTTTGTAGTTCGTAATTTGTTTTTTAAATGAGTTGTACAAAATCTATTCCACCATGTTTTTTAAAAGCAGTAGCATCTAATAGTAAAATGGACTACTTTCTATCTTGCATTAAGATTCCTAAGTTTATAGACTAAATATAGTATTTTACTGCTGATTCAAATATATAAGAATTAGCATAAAATTGACGGCATTCTCATCTTGATTAGGAATCTATTAAAAACAATTCAAATTTTAATTCAGCTTTCATATAAATAAATTCGCCATCGCTACTTTAAAAAAATAAGCATGGTATATGTAGGATGAGAAATATCCCAAACTCAATATTACTCAATCCCTGAAACTACAATTATTCATTTACATCCTCAGCTCCATGTGTGAGTTTATTTAATTTTTTGACAAATACAATTAATAATAAACCAAAGGAAACACAAAATACAAGAACTCCAATAAAGATAGTGTATTCACCTGCACTCTGAGCCGCTTCACCAACCAAGCCAGCTAATTTATTTCCTAGGCCAGAAACCAAGAAATAAGTTCCCATCATTAATGATGCATATTTTATTGGTGCTAATTTAGTAATAAATGATAACGCCACTGGTGATATACTTAGTTCTCCAATCACAAATAAAAGGTAAGCACCAATCATCCAGTAAATAGAAGCTTTCCCATCAAAAGTAACAGATGTTTCTAACGCTGCTTTAGCTAATAATAAAAAACCAAATCCAATTACTATGGTACCAATTCCCATTTTAAATAAAGAAGAACTTTCTTTTCCTGTTTTACGCCATTGCGTCCATAACCAAGCAATAGGTACACCTAGTATTACCACAAAAAATGCTTTTAAAGCTTGTAAAAAACTTGTTGGTATGGTAACCCCAAACATGACTCTATCAATTTTATTCTTAGCGAATAAATTTAATAAACCACCGCCTTGTTCGTAGGCTCCCCAAAATACCATTATAATTATAAATGATAATACTAAAACAATCATTCTATCTTTTTCAATTGGAGTTAAAGGAACAGCTTTATTAGTTTTTTTATCTCTAACTACGGGTACAAAATTTCCGACGTTTGTTAAATATTTTTGTCCCCATATATATACAATTTGACCAAGTATCATACCTAAACCAGCTAATCCAAACCCATAATGCCAATTTAAAACTTCACCAACATAACCAACTATTAAAGGCGCTGTAAATGCTCCAATATTAATTCCTATATAAAAAATAATAAAACCAGTATCTCTTTTAGCATCTCCTGTATTGTATAATCCACCAACCATAGTTGAGATATTTGGTTTTAAAGCACCAACTCCTAATACAATAAAAACAAGACCAGTATAAAAAGCCAATAAAGAGTCAAATGCTAATATAACATGCCCAAATACCAGTAAAAAACCACCTAACATTACTGTTTTTTTCTGACCCAATAATCTGTCAGCTAATAAACCACCTGGAACAGATAGCATATATACAAACATGGTGTACCATCCATATAATTCTAAAGCGGAAACATCATCCCAACCTAATCCGGCATTTTTATCAGTTGTTTTAGCAGTTAAATAAAGAATTAAAATAGCACGCATTCCGTAATACGAAAAACGTTCCCATAGTTCAGTAAAAAATAAAATATACAATCCTTTCGGGTGTCCCCATAATGTTTGTTCTTGAGCTTGTTTTTGCATACACGTATTTAATTATTTAAAAAGTGCTAAATATACTATTTTTATTTAATTAGGATATAGATTAAAGGACATTTAAAAGCGAAATTTCAAATAATTAATTTAGGCTTTTAGAGAGATTGAGAAACTATAAAATAATTATAAAAAAATTCACTTACCAATATGTAATAAAGCTAATCTAGGCTTACAACAAAAAGTCTAACAAATTTTCTAAGACTTATGCTGCATATTTTAACTTGTTAAATTCTAGTTCTACCTTTTTCGGTGGTTTTATAGTTTATGGAGGAATATACTTAATTGTTAATTTTATAAGATATGGTTAATTTATCAAGTGTTATTTTAGCTTATTATTTAAATAAAATGCTAGCTAATTTTCGAAAACTTTTTTAAAAGGATTAAAATTTACAAAAGAAGGTTTTAAGGAGTAATCCATTTTAGGTTTAGTTCAAGTGCTTGTAAGTGGAGGTGTTAAAGTAATTATTCAACTGTCTCTTATAC
>SDWL01000311.1 GCA_004195315.1 Lutibacter sp. | reverse complement strand
AGATGTGTATAAGAGACAGTATTAATAGCTATAAAGGCTATAATAATAGCGAATTTTTCATCTTTTAAATCTTTAATAATTTGAAGTGTTCTTTTTGGGTTAAAACTTAATACTAAAAAGAAAATTATTAAAAACCATCCCCAAAATTTCGCTAAAAAAATAGATATATTTTCCATAATAATGCTTTTTAATGTTTATTCATGCAATACTAAAAACGGAATTTCAATATGGTAACTAATTTCTTCAACGGTTGGTTTAAATAAAATACGTTGAAAAAGATTCAAATTTTTAGCTACCATTATTATCATATCAATATTTCTGCTTTCAACAAAACATTGTACACCTGCTTCAACTTTTTTATTTGTAATTCTATGAAAGCTATGTTTTTCATCCATAAAGAAGTTGCTTAAAAATTCTTTATTCTCAATTTGCGAATCTGTAAGAACTTCATCTTTTTTGGCAATGTGTAATATTCTTATGGAGGCATTGTACATTTTAGCTAATTCAGTAATACTATTTAAAATTTTTGGTTGGTAAAAGATGTTATAATCTGTTGGGAAAGCAATTTCTTTAGGAATAGTATATGCTGCTTTTTCTGGAACTATTAATACGGGGTGTTTTATTTTTGTAATTAAATCACCCGTATTACTGCCCACAATTATTTCACTTAAACCTGAAGCACCTTTGGTTCCCATAATAATAAGATCAATATTTTTTTCTTCAACATGTGTTTTTACTGCATCTATAAAATTATTAGAACTTGAAAGTGAATAGAAGTGATGTTTGGAGTTTTTTGGTGGTATGTTTATTTTTTGTATTAATTTCGTTAAAGCTTTTTTAGGGTGTTCTGAAATTGTTTTTTCAAGAGTGTTTGATGTAACTAGTATTGGATAATCTCCATTTGTATAATAAGGGATTATTGAAACGTGTAATAAATAGAAATTACAAGTTGTTTTTTTGTAAATTTCTAAAGCGTATTTTATGGCATTCCACGAATTTTCTGAAAAGTCTGTTGGAAGTAATATATTTTTCATTGGACTAATTAAATTATGATGTTACTCAAAATTAGTCTGTGTAATTTTAGTTTGAAATGATATATATCAATTGAATGTGTATTATAATTTTAGATTAATTAACTTTTTTTAATTTATCCATATTTAATATTTTAATATTTCTACCTTCTAAATCAATAATTCCTTCTTTTTTGAAATCGGAAATGGTTCTTATAAAAGTTTCAGTTGCTATACCGGCAATACTTGCAAGATCGCTTCTTGATATATGAATGCTATCACCTTGTCTGGCACTAATTTTTTTAGTAAATTGTAAAATTGTATTTGCAGTTTTTTTACGTACAGAGCTATATGCCATTTCAATTAAATTTTCTTTTATTTCTGCCACACTATCAGAAAGATGGTCTATTAATTGAAGTGTTACTTCATGATTGTTAAGCAAAATATTTTTTAATTCATTTTTTGCGAGTCGCAAAATCTTTGTGTTTTCAATTGCAGAAGCTGTTTCTTGGTAAGGAATATTATGGGTAAATGATGCGATTCCAAAAAAATCATCTTCTTTATGCAATGCTGTGATTAATTCTTTTCCTTGTGTATCGCTTTTATACGTTTTTACAACACCTGAATACACTAAATAAACAAAATTTGAGTTTGCACCTTCATGATAAATAATTTCTCCTGGATTATAGGAGTTCTCTTCAAGAGTATCTATAAAATAATTTTTAAGATGGTCTAATGTTTTTAGTTCATCTATAATAGTTGTTTGTGTATTACTATTTTTTTTTATTGTAGTTTCTTCAAGAATAGCAACTTTTGCCAATCTACTTTCAATAGCACTAAATAACTCAGATTCGTCAAAGGGTTTTGTAAGATAATCATCAGCGCCTAAATTCATTCCTTTTCTAATATCTTCATGGCTGGTTTTTGCAGATATAAAAATAAAAGGAATATGTTTGGTGGCTTCATCATTAGAAAGAATTTGAAGCACACCATACCCGTTTAATTCAGGCATCATGATATCGCAAATAATAATGTCGGGTAAATGCTTTTTGGCCTCAGCAACACCAATTTTACCATTTGAAGCGGTAATTACGGTGTAATTTGCCAGCTCTAAAAGTTCGACTGTATTTTCTCTAACAAAAAAATCATCTTCTATAAATAAAATCTTTTTCATAATACTTTATTTAATGGTAGTTTAACAATAAATATAGATCCTATATTTTCTTTGCTTTCAAAAGTGATGGAACCTCCCAAGTTTTCTAAATGAGATTTTACAATATTTAAACCGATACCTGCTCCTTGAATATTTAATACATTTTCAGCTCTAAAGTAACGGTTAAATATAAATTTTTGATCCTTTTTAGGTATTCCAATACCTTCATCAATAAACTTAAAAATAGTGCTTTCGGAATCTTGACAAATCTCTAAATCAATATTGGTATTTTCTAACGAATATTTTATGGCATTGTAAAATAAATACGAGAGTATAAGTTCTAATATTTTCTCGTCTTGGTATAATACATACTCATTAGTATCTGTTAAAATGTTAATTTTTTGTCCATTTTTTAGTAGCATATTTGCATTGTACACTACCTCATCCACAATTTTGCTTAAATTAAAAGTGGTAAATTTATAATTAACATTGCTTGCGTCTATACTTTCTATTGATAAGAAATTATTTAAAATATTATTAAGATAATGTACTTTTTTTGTGATAGTTTCTATGTGTTTATCTCTTTTATCTTGTTGATTACTTAATTTATATTTAT
>SDWL01000310.1 GCA_004195315.1 Lutibacter sp. | reverse complement strand
GTAAATCATCAATTCCTTCACCAACACCAATGTATTTAACTGGAATTTGAAATTGATCTGAAATTCCTATAACAACACCACCTTTTGCTGTACCATCTAATTTAGTAACAGCTAACGAAGTAACTTCTGTTGCTAACGTAAATTGTTTCGCTTGTTCAAATGCATTTTGACCTGTTGAACCATCTAAAACTAATAAAACTTCATGCGGAGCATCGTCAACTACTTTTTGCATTACACGTTTTATTTTAGTTAATTCATTCATTAAATTAACCTTATTATGTAGTCTTCCTGCGGTATCAATAATAACTACATCGGCATTTTGTGCAACTGCTGATTTTAAGGTGTCAAATGCTACAGAAGCAGGATCACTTCCCATTTCTTGTCTAACTAAAGGAACACCAACTCTATCAGCCCAAACTTGTAATTGATCTATTGCTGCAGCTCTAAAAGTATCTGCTGCACCAAGCACCACTTTTTTACCATTTTTATGAAATTGTGCTGCTAATTTACCAATAGTTGTAGTTTTTCCAACCCCATTAACTCCAACAACCATAACTACATAAGGTTTCTTGTTTGAAGGTATTACAAAATCGGTTTCATTCCCTTCATTAGTCACAGCCAATAAACCAGTAATTTCTTCTCTCAGAATTGTATTTAACTCATCGGTTCCTAAATATTTATCTTCAGAAACTCTTGTTTCAATTCTCTTAATAATTTTAAGTGTTGTTTCTACACCAACATCTGAAGATACTAAAACCTCTTCTAAGTTATCTAAAACATCATCATCAACTGTAGTTTTACCAACAACTGCCTTAGATAATTTAGAAAAAAATGAAGTTTTACTTTTTTCCAAACCTTTATCTAAAGTTTCTTTTTTTTCTTTCGAAAATATTTTTTTAAATAAACTCATTTACTTCAAATTAATAATACAAATATAAAAAAGAAAAAGCTACCCTCAATTAATGAAAGTAGCTTTAATATGTATTAATGAGCAACTATTATTTTTTGCTCAAAAAGTCTTTTACGTTAGCTGGATCCATAATAGCTCCAACAAAAGTATAAGCTCCTGTTTTTGGAGATTTTACCATCTTGATAGCTTTAGTTAATCTTTTTGCTCCAGTCTGTAATGATGCTACTGATTTCTTTGCCATGATCCTATATTATTTAATTTCTTTATGAACAGTCATTTTCTTCAAGATAGGATTGAATTTTTTAATTTCCATTCTATCAGGAGTATTCTTTTTATTCTTCATTGTAATATATCTAGATGTACCTGGTAAACCAGTACCTTTATGCTCTGTACATTCTAAAATTACTTGGATTCTATTTCCTTTAGTCTTTGCCATTTCCTACTATAATTATTTTTTTAAGAAACCTTTTTCTCTTGCGTCTTTAATAACCGCAGAGATTCCTAATTTATTAATATTTTTTAAAGCTGATGCAGCTACTTTTAAAGTAAGCCATTTATCTTCTTCAGGAATATAAAAACGTTTTTTAATTAAATTAACGTCAAATTTTCTTTTAGTTCTATTTAATGCGTGAGAAACATTATTCCCAACCATTGCTTTTTTTCCAGTAAGTTCACAAACTCTTGACATATTTCTGTTCCTTTTTAGTATTTTCTCAAAACGAGATGCAAAATTAAATTTTTAAAACTATATACACAAACTTATTTTACTAGTTTTTTAAAATTTCTTTCCTTAATAATTCTAATGCTTTATTTGAAGCTCGTTCAATTACTTTCTCACGAGGTTTTCCAAAGAAAAATTCTTCTGAAAAAACTTTAGATGGAGTTGCAATTGCTATAAATACTACACCAACTGTTTTATCTGTATTATCCGTTGTAGGCCCAGCATTCCCGGTAGTTGCAATAGCATAACTTGTATTAAATTTTTGCTGAATTCCTTTTGCCATGGACTCTGCAACCTGAGTGCTTACCACTGAATATTTTTTAATTAAATCTGGATTAACATTTAATTCTTGTATTTTTATTGATGGGTGATATGCAACGATTGAACCCACAAAATAATTTGATGAACCAGCTATTGAAGTGATTTTTTTAGCAATAGTACCTCCTGTACAACTTTCTGCGGTTGCTAAAGTTTGTTTTTTAGCTAATAAAATCTTTCCAATAACCTCTTCTATGGTTTCATTTTCATCAAAACCAACTATAATATCAGGAATTATTTTAGTTAATTTTTCTACTTCTTTATCAATTCCCTCTTTTAAATCTAGTTGATTTTCTCCTTTTACAGTTAATCGTAAACGAAGTTTTCCATAAGATGGCAAATAGGCCAATTTTATATACGTTGGTAAATTATCTTCCCAATCTTCAATCCGATCAGCAACCATACTCTCTCCCATTCCATAAGTTACTATTGTTTTATGAAAAATATAAGGTAATTTAAACCTATCCTTTAATTTAGGTAATACGCTATTTTGCATCAATCCTCTCATTTCATTCGGAACTCCTGGCAATGCCACCACTATTTTTGCATTATCCTCAAACCACATTCCCGGTGCAGTTCCAAATTCATTATAAAGAGGAATACATTTGGAAGGAACTAATGCTTGTTGTCTATTAACTTCTGTAAACGGATACTTCATTTTAGCAAACATCTCTTTAATCTGCTCAATAATTTCTTCATTTAAAACTAAGGTATCATTAAAATATTCCGCTAAAGTTAATTTTGTAATATCATCTTTAGTTGGACCTAAACCTCCTGTAATAATTACAATATCACAATTAAACCTGTCTCTTATACACATCT
>SDWL01000309.1 GCA_004195315.1 Lutibacter sp. | reverse complement strand
CTCTTGTAAAACTGATCATAAACCAGAAAATAAAATTACAAATACAGAAACTACTAATGATTTTATAATTGCTTTTGGCTCTGGTAATAATCAAGCATTACCTAATACTTTTTGGCCTGAAATTAAAAAAAACAATCCTAATGTTTGGATTTGGGGAGGTGATAATATCTATTCAGACACTGAAGATATGGCGTATTTAGAACAAAATTATTTGAAACAAAAAAACAATGTTGAGTATGTCAATTTTAGTAAGAATATTGAGATACTTGCCACTTGGGATGATCACGATTATGGTGCAAATGATGGAGGTGCTGAATACTCCAAGAAATCAGAATCACAACAATTATTTTTAGATTTTATTGATGTACCTAAAAATGATGAAAGAAGAAAACAAGAAGGTGTATATTTTTCTAAAGATTATAATGTAAATGATACAATTATTAAAATTATTATTTTAGATACTCGTTATTTTAGAACAGCGCTAACTGATGATACTGAAACAAAAAAACGATACAAACCTAATACAAATGGCGAAGGAACTATATTAGGTGAAACACAATGGAAATGGTTAGAAAATCAATTACAAAATTCAAAAGCGTCCTATACAATTATTATAAGTAGTATTCAATTTTTATCTGCTGAACATGGTTTTGAAGCTTGGGGAAATATGCCTCATGAAATAAAAAAATTGGAAGACCTTCTTGTTTCAACAACAACTAAAAATGCAATTATTCTTTCAGGAGATAGACATATATCTGAATTCTCAAAAAAAGAAATTAACAGTTTAAAGTATCCTCTCATTGATTTTACTTCTAGCGGATTAACACATTCATACACAAGTTACAGTGGTGAGCCAAATAGATTTAGAATTGGAAATCTGGTCTCAGAAAAAAGTTTTGGAATTTTAAAATTTAATTTAAAAACTAACATTATACAAATGGAAATAAGGGGTGAAAACAATAAACTTTACGAAACCTTTATTCAAAATTATTAGCCCTAATTATAACTTTATAAAGAAAATACTATATTTGCCCTGATTTTAAAAATTAAGACACATAATAATGGCAACAAATAGAACATTTACAATGCTTAAACCTGATTCTGTTGAAAAAGGATATACTGGAGCAATTTTAGAAAAAATAAATGCTGCAGGTTTTAGAATTGTAGCATTGAAAAAAACACAAATGACAGTGGCTGATGCTAAAGAATTTTATGCAATTCATAGTGAACGTCCATTTTTCGGAGAATTAATTGAGTTTATGACTCGTGGACCAATAGTAGCTGCTATTTTGGAAAAAGAAAATGCTGTTGAAGACTTTAGAGTTTTAATTGGAGCTACCAATCCAGCTGATGCTGCTGAAGGTACTATCCGTAAATTATATGCTTCATCAATGGGTGAAAATGCGGCTCATGGTTCTGATAGTAATGAAAACGCAGCTATTGAAGGCGCTTTCCATTTTTCTGGTAGAGAAATATTTTAAGGATAACATATAACAAAAACAAATAAAAAAACCGTTGCAATGCAACGGTTTTTTTATTAACTCAAAATGAGTTTTAATATTAACACTTCTCCCAATTCCTCATTCATCATTTTAATTATTTTTTCTTTACCATAACTTAATTCTTCACGTAACACAGATGATTTTAAATTTACAATTAAAGTTTTTCCGTTTAATTCTACTTTGTTAGTATAAGAAATTACTCCTTTTCCCATTAATTTACCCCAAGCATCTTTAACCGATAATTGGTGCATTCCTTTTGTTAATTTATTTTCAGTAATTACATCTTTCATTAAATCTTGGATCGAAAGAAATTCATTTTGACGCTTTGCCATTATAATTGAAATATTTTATAAGGTTGTTTTGTTGTTTTTATTACTTCTTCAGTGCGTTCTCTATGTGTATCTGTTATAAATAATTGCCCAAATTCATTATTATTAACTAAGTTAACTATTTGAGCAACTCTTAGATCATCTAATTTATCAAAAATATCATCTAATAATAAGATAGGTTTTTGATTAGATTGTTTTTTAATAAAATCAAATTGCGCCAATTTTAATGCAATTAAATACGATTTTTGCTGACCTTGTGACCCGAATTTTTTTATTGGATAACCTTCAATTTCAAAAGTTAAATCATCTTTGTGAATACCAGCACTTGTAAATTGTAATATTCTATCTTTAGCCACATTTTGCGCTAGTAATTCTAAAAAACCTACTTCATCAAGTTGTGTTTTATAAACTAAATCAACGGTTTCATGACTGCTAGAAATTACTTCATATCGCTTTTTAAAAATTGGAATAAATTCCTCTAAAAAAGATTTTCTTTTTCCATAAATAATATTACCATACCGTTCTAATTGTTCATCATAAACTTTTAAGTTAACCGCATCAAAAGTTCTGTTTACCGCAAAATATTTCAACAGCGAATTACGCTGAGCTAACACCTTATTATACTTAATAATGGATTGTAAATATTGATTATCTAACTGTGAAATTACATTATCTATAAATTTTCGTCTTACTTCACTGCCATCAGTAATTAAATCTCTATCCGCTGGCGAAATAATTACTAAAGGTAAATAACCTATATGGTCTGAAAATTTCTCGTATGGTTTACCATTGCGTTTTACAGCTTTTTTACTACCACGTTTTAGGCTACAAACAACAGTATCTATTCTATCATTAATTTTATAGGCTCCTTCAATCATAAAAAACTCTTCAGAATGTCTAATGTTTTGTGTTGCCACAGAATTAAAGTAACTTTTAGCAAATGAAAGGTAATAAATCTGTCTCTTATACACATCT
>SDWL01000308.1 GCA_004195315.1 Lutibacter sp. | reverse complement strand
AATAAAACTGTAATTCCTAACTGTGATAAATTAATTTAAAAATACTCTATGGGTTCATTTGGGATGTAAACTATTGGGATTTCTTTTAAACTATTTTTTTTGGATTTTTCATATTTTCATCCATTTCCTTTTTTAAATCAATAGCTAGAATATAAATAGCTAATTTACTTCTTAGAAAGTATAGTATAACAACTACAATAGCGGTAATTGGAACTGTATAAATAAAATCTACTTCATCTACAAAGTCTATACTATCATTAATGACTGAAATTAATTGAAATAAATAAACAGATATTGGAATTATAACGGCATGTACCCACCAATGTTTATTTGTTAAAAACCATATAACTAATAATAGTAGCGGAACGAATTTGGAAAAAAACATATATACGTATGTTTGAGCATAAAAGTAATAACCACCATTAATTACACCAAAGATAGTTTCGAAATTTTCAATATCTCCAGGGATATTTAGGTGTATATATAACAAATAGGGTGTTAGTAGTATGATTAATAAAATAATGCTACCAGCCCATAAAGAGGTTGATTTGTTGTTTTTCATGAGGTTTATTTAATCTTGATAATTCAAATATACTTTAATTAATATTATTAAAAAAAACCACAATAATTAATTTTATTGTGGTATCAATGCTTAAAGCTAGATAAAAATATATTATTTATCCGTTACGAGGAATAATAATACGACTTTTTTTAATAGCTGTATTGTCTGTAGAAGTGTAGCTTAACACTGCAACTGCAACAAAAGCAGATACCATAAGCAATCCGAAAATTAATTTTAATTTTTTCATTTTTAGTAAGAATTAAATGATTAGTAAGAACATCGAATGTACATTTAATCTTACAAATAGGCAAATAAAATCCCTCTTTGTTTTTAAAAATTTTAAAAACAAAGGGGTTGAAAAGTTATTTGCCCCTTATTTATCAACAGTTTAAGGTTGGTGAAATAGAGGAGAATTCATTTAAATTTTAATAAATAAAATTCATATTTTGGAGATTTTAAAAGCAAAATTTGATTTTAATCACATTAAAATTGGGTATTTTTAATGTTAAAATCAATAAATAACAAATTCTCTCCGTAAAAATTTGTAATTATAGGGACGCTCTTATTACTTTCAAATATACATGAATATTTTTAATATGCAATATATTTATAAGAAAATGTATTTTATTGATGAAATCGTGTAGTTTATTTAATTTGAGTAAATAGTTGCTTTATTGCCACGAGAAAAACCAATTAAACAAATTCCAAACTCTTTTGCAAAGTCAACGGCTAATGTAGAGCAGGCTGAAACAGCTACTACAATTGGTATTTTGGCTATAAACGCTTTAGAAATAATTTCATAAGAAACTCTACCACTAACTAACATACAATTAATTTCCTTTAGTTTATTTGTGTTAATTAACTCTCCAATTACTTTGTCAACAGCATTATGTCGACCTATGTCTTCTTTTAAAGCTAAAATAGTATAGTTAGTATCAAATAAGGCTGCGGCATGTGAACCACCTGATACATCAAATATTTTTTGTTTTGCTTCCATTTCAGAAAACATTTGCTTTAATTTTTTAGTGTCAAATGAAAATTTTTGATTTAGTTTTTCTCCTGTTACCGAAATGTCTTCTAATTTTTGTTTTCCACAAATCCCGCAGGATGAAACAGATAATAAAGTACGTTTGTTTAAATAACCTTTTCCTAAATAATTTTTGGGAATAGAAACATTTATGATTGAAAAACCATTTTCTCGTTTTTCAATAACTTCTAAGCGTAAGTTTTTAGAATTCTTATAAATGTCTTCAGCATATAATAACCCTCTAATTAATTCAAAATCGTCACCTGGAGTTCTCATAACAACTGTGTATGGTTCTGAATTAATATTTATTTGTAAAGCAGCTTCAACTACTAAAGTGTCATTTACTTTTTTAGAATCGCCATTATTGAGATGTAAACCTTCGTAGTTTAATGTTTGCATAGTTTTTAATTAAATGCGTTCAAAATCTACTGCTACAACTTTGTATTCAGGTGTTAAAGTATCTTTATCTCCTACACTTCCAGTAATAATATTAATAAATACTTCAGGTTGATGAAAAGTAGTTCTTAAAACACCTCTTTTAACGTTTTTAGAATATTTTATTGGAATGTTAACACTTCCTCTATCTGAAAAAATTCTAACAATTTCTTCATCATCAATACCTTTTGCTTTTGCATCTCTAGGGTGAACTTCCAGATAATCTTTACCTAATATTGCTTGATTATCAGTTCTTCTCGTCATAGTTCCAGAATTGTAATGTTCCAATTCTCTTCCAGTAGTTAAAATAAATGGATATTTTTTTCCGTGTGAAACAATTTCAGGAGATTCTTCAAAGTTAAAATGATGAAAAGTTCCAATTCCTTTTTTGAAATTTCCATTAATATGAAGCATTTTTGTATCCGTGCCATCTTCTTTTATTGGCCATTGCAAACCATTTTCACCTAATCGCTCCCAGCTTAACCCTTTCATGAATGGAATTACATCAGCAATTTCTTCAATTACTTTAGCAGCATTGTAAGTTAAGCCAGTTGGCTGATTGTAACCTAATCTATTCATCATATCAATTATAATTTGACCATCAGGTTTTGTGTTTCCAATTGGTTCTACTACTTTATTTACACGCTGAACACGACGCTCACCATTTGTAAATGTTCCATTTTTTTCAAAATAGGATGAAGCAGGCAAAACTACATCAGCCATTTCAGTAGTGGCTGTCATGAATAATTCTTGAACTACAATTAATTCTAAATTTTGAAATGCTTTAATACTATGATTTGTATTTGGATCAGTCATAATGGTATCTTCACCCATAATATATAG
>SDWL01000307.1 GCA_004195315.1 Lutibacter sp. | reverse complement strand
AACTTAACAATGGCTAATAAATCAGAGGTAGGCATAAATCTTTTTTTAAAAACAAAGTTCTATTATTTTAAACTACTCCACAACTTTTTGTGTTGAGCCTCTTTGTGTTTGATTTTCAGTCCATTTTTTGTTGTTTTTATAGAGTAAATATCTACTTCTAGCAAGTAATTGTTTTAATGTATCTCCATTGGGTAGTACTTCGGGATTGTATTTTAAATTTTTATTTCTTGCCTTTTCTATGGCATTATTTTCTATGTCGAGTGCTTCCCATCGATGTTTTATCCTTATTTCTTGTAATGCGTCCAATGCTAGCTTCTGAACATGGAAACGGTCTATGACTAAGGTTGCATTTGGGAATGATTTTTTAACAATAAGTCCCATATTACCAGCCATATCCAAAGTAACCTCTTTAACTTTTTTTCTTTGTTTTAAAGGAATTTTGTGAAGTATTTTTATAACTGTTTCCGCTTTAGTTCCTTTGACCATAGCTACTATAGCTCCTTTCTTTCCTTTTGCTTTTTTGTTGGTCAGTATGGTGTGGATGTACTAATTTAGCTTACAGTTAGAGTTAAGAAAAAAATAAAAGGAAGTGTTTACGGAGTGTATATAAACACCTCCTTGATTTTTACTATTTACTAATTTGCAGATCTAAGGAATTCAAATATTTTTTCTGATTCTTTAGCTGTTAAATTTGCTCTCACTCTCATATGCATTTCAACTGTAGACCATTCGGTATCATTAAAATCTGCTGGGGATGGTGTATTGTGACATCTCATACAATTCTCACCCCATAATTGCACACCTGGTTTACCTTCAACTAAAGCTGCTCTTTCCGGTGAACAGGAAACGGATGCTAATCCTATTAATCCAATTATTGCTATTGCTGTTATTGTTTTCATAATTCTATAGTTTTAATTAATTATAATCCAAATGCCCATTGGATAGTAAATAGTTTTTTATCTATTAATCCACCACCGTGGCCACCTTCACCATCTGTAATTTGATAGTTTACTTTGATGGCAGAACGCCAGCTTAACCAATAATTTAGACCAAATGTTTTTTGGTTTATATTAGATTCCCACTCAGCACCTTCTGGAGTATTTAATTCTGAAACACGTCCAACAAATTCTAAATTTTTAAAGAATTTACTTTCAGACATAGTAGGTCTGTAACTTAATTGTGCATAAAATGAATCACTGGTATTGGCGAAAGTATATTCTTCTTCATCTCCGTCATCGTGAACTTCAATATAGCTTGCATCATCAACAATTGATTTATTGTATTGTGCTTTAATATCGATGATACCTCCAAGAGGATTGATTTTTTTAATAAATGAAAAGTCATAGGCAATAAGACTGGCTGTTATATCTTCATAAGTTGAATCGGTATCACCAACTTTCGCATTTAAAAAAGAAAAACCTACTTCAGTTGAAGAGTCAGTAAAAGGTAAAAACCCTATTCTACCACCAAATGATTTATTGTTATTGTTATCTTCAAAATTATTAAAGTGCAGGATTCCTGCCTCCTCTGGTTCGTCACTTCCATCGTTAAGTGTTGGGCCATTGGTAGAATATAAAGAATAGTTAAATTTTGAACCGCTTACATTAAAAGCGCCTCTTAGTTCAACCCCAACCCCTGATGATGGAGCGATTCCATCGTGCCCAAATCCTAATGGGGTAGAAGATAGTTTGTTAATCCAAGAAGGGTGTAACCGTTCCATAAATGTTCCATATGGTAATAAAAATTTACCAGCTCTTATGGTCATATAATCATTTAAAGTATACATTACGTTTGCATATTCTAACACTGTTTCTAATTCACCATTTTCATAGGCAAATTCCATTTCAGTTTCAAACATTAACTTGTCAGATAATTTAAATAAAAATATAGGTGCAAAATTCCCTGTATTAAAAGAAGATTCCTTTTCACCTTCATCATTTAATAATGTAAATGAAGCACTTCCATAACCTCTAATCATAAATTGGGTTTTACTAGGTTTCGAGTCTTGCTGGGCGTATAAATTTCCAACAAAGACTATAATTAATAAGGGTAGTATGATTTTTTTCATGGTATTATTTTTTAAATGATTTTATATAATTTACTAATTGCCATCGTTGCTCATCTGTCAACGATTCTTTATATGAAGCCATTGGAGTTCTTCCTTCTGTAAGTTTCCAATAAATTGCTCCGTCTGTTTGTTTCATAAATTTATCAGTATTGAAGTTTGCAGGTTTTGGATTTAAAGCTACACTTGCAAGACCATCACCTTTTCCTTTGTCACCGTGACAGATTACACAAAATTGTTGGTATAATTTCTTTCCTTGCTTTATGGTATTTTGCTCATTATCTAATGGATTCTTTAAGTTGTCTGCGTCTTTTGGTGCTACCCAATTACTTTGAGCAAAAGAATATACAGAAAACAAGACAAGTAATACTACGAACGCTATTTTCGGTATTTGTTTCATTGTTTTAAATTTGATTGTTTCTAATTTCTTTATTGAAATTAATAACAGATGTTGTTTTAAATATACTAGCTTCCTTAACTTTTTGGTCGCTAGAACAACAACTATCTTCAGAAATAACTTTGTTTGGATTTTTTGATTCGCACGTTGGCATTGTCATATCACAAACCTCAGCCTTTCCAAAGAAGGAGAAATTTTCTAATTTACCACAACAATAATGTTCATCTATTACAATAAAAGATGAAGATAACAACACTAAGATTGCTAATAAAAAAGCTGCTATTTTAGAAGAAATGATTTTATAAATATCTGCAGAAATACCAGTATAAATTCCATCTTTTAACTGACTAAAAGGCCTGTCTCTTATACACATCT
>SDWL01000306.1 GCA_004195315.1 Lutibacter sp. | reverse complement strand
AGATGTGTATAAGAGACAGTCAGAAATTGAAATAAAATTCAAAAACAATTCTCAGTGCAACAATTTAAAAAATTATGCATTGAATCGCTGGTTTAATTTTTGGTCGGCAAAAGCAGTTGAAAACATTTTTTGCGATTGTAATATTGTAAAACCACATCCAGATTCTTACAATAAATTCACAGATTTTTTTATTAATGAAATTCCTTTTGATCATAAAACTACAGTTTTCCCAAAAGGATTTAATAAATCTGTTCCTTATGCAATTGGGCATAAACACGAATTAATTGAATGGTTGTATAAAAATCAAAGTCAACAGCAACGAAAACATTTTAAAAATCGACTTTTTATTGTATTGGTAAATTATGAAAATGAAAGTGAACATTGGAAATTAAAAGCTGAAATTAGTTGGCTAAAAAAAATAATCTCAGCATATTTACTTAAATTTGAACTTTCAAAATTACACAGTTTTTATTTTGAAAATGAAATTGTAAAAGCCGATATTATTTGGGCAATAAAGTAATATATTCTTTCTTATGAATGAAATAAAACAATGCAGGCAACAAAAATGAGATAACCACGTCATTATTGCTCCTCGTTATAGCGTTTTAGTTATTACGAAGTATAAAAACTAATTAAAAATTGTGAATTATATAGGTTCTAAACATAAATTATCTTCCTTTTTAAAATCATCAATAATTAATGTTGTTGGTTCAGATTTAAAGGATCTAATATTTTGTGATTTATTTGCTGGCACTGGGATTGTTGGCAGAACTTTTAAACCATTTGTGAAACAAGTTATTGCCAATGATATTGAGCATTATAGTTATATTTTAAATAGAAATTATATTGGTAATCACCAATTAGTAAATTGCGAAAAAAGAATAGAAATTTTAAATAATATAGAAGGAATAGAAGGCTTTATTTTTCAAAATTATTGTGAAAATGGAAATGAAGATAGATTGTATTTTTCATCAGAAAATGGTAAAAAAATAGATGCCGTTAGACAGCAAATTGAAACTTGGAAAACAACTGAGAAAATTACTGAAGATGAATATTATTTTTTATTGGCTTCTATAATAGAAAGTGCTGATAAAGTGGCAAACACGGCTTCGGTATATGGTGCATATTTAAAGAAATTAAAAAAAACGGCACAAAAAGCCTTGCATATTATGCCTGCTGAATTTATAAAGACAGAAAGTTCGCACCAAGTTTATAATGAAGATAGCAATAAACTTATTAAAAAAATTAAAGGTGATATTTTGTATTTAGATCCACCTTATAATGCCCGACAATACGGTTCAAATTATCATTTATTAAATACCATTGCAAAATACGACACATTTCTTCCGAAGGGGAAAACTGGATTGCGAGATTATTATAAATCTTCTTATTGTAAAAAAAATGAAGTAAAAAAATCTTTCGAAGATTTAATTAAAAATGCTAACTTTAAACATATTTTTGTAAGTTATAATAATGAAGGTTTAATGACTGAAAATGAAGTACGCACTATCATGTCAACTTATGGGGAATACAATTTAGAAACCACAAATTATCAACGTTTTAAAGCTGATAAAACTGAAAATAGAAATCATAAAGCAACTTCAACAGTTGAATATTTACATATTTTAGAAAAACAATGAATAAAATAAAAGAAGACACAAATTACATCTTCTGTATGAAGTGGGGAACTTTGTACGGAGCCGAATACGTGAACAGATTATATTCAATGGTTAAAAAAAACTTGACCTACGATTTTAAAATGGTTTGTTTTACAGACGACGAAACTGGAATTATTGATGAAGTGCAGTGCTTTCCAATCCCAGAAATTAAATTAGATTCGAAACTTCCAGAACGTATGTGGAAGAAATTAACAACACTAAAGGAAGATTTGTATGGACTAGAAGGACGTGCTTTGTTTTTAGATTTAGACATTGTAATTGTTGATAATATTGATTGTTTCTTTGATGTTGAAGGGGAGTTTAGGATTATTAAAGATCATAGTTGGAGATATTGGAGAATTACAGGAAATTCTTCAGTTTATAGATTTGATATTGGTAAACATGGGTATGTTTTTGACGATTTTATTGCTAACTCAGATAAAGCATTAAAAGAACATAGAAATGAACAGGAATATTTAACACATGCTATTAACGATAAAGATAAATTGCAGTATTGGCCAAAAGAATGGTGTCCAAGTTTTAAATATGATTGTTCTTCGCGTTTCCCTTTAGCATTTTGGAAAACACCAAAAATAACTGAAGGATCAAAAATTATTATTTTTCACGGAGAAATTAACCCTCATAAAGCTGTTAAAGGTGGATGGGGAAAATGGTATAGATATGTACCTGCAGCACCTTGGGTTGCTGATTACTGGAAGTGATTGATTTGTTTTAAATTAATTCATAATAAGTACTATAGTTGTAAAATGTTACAAGAAAGGTGTTTAATCGTCATAGATTAAACACCTTTCTTTATGAAAAATAGTTTCCTAATTTTAGTAGCAGCATTCATATTAACTTCTTGTGCAACAAAATCATCTTTTAACTCTTTTTATGTTGAAAATAAAGAAACTTGTGAATTTTCAATAAGTTCACCTGCTTTTATTGCAAATATGTTTATTCCAAAAGATGATGTTAAAGAATATGAAGATTTGCTGAAAAATGTGAAGCATTATAAAATAATGATTTTTTCAGATGCTTCAACTTCTTTAGATAGAAAGTTTGAGCGATTTATTAAACAAAAAAAATATGCTACAGTTTTTAGAATAAATCCTGTCTCTTATACACATCT
>SDWL01000305.1 GCA_004195315.1 Lutibacter sp. | reverse complement strand
GCTTAAATAGTGCAGGAAACTTGTAGAAGACATATTAGAATTGGTTGTAAGATTCTGATTATTAAATAAATGTAACAAGTTTAAAAGGTTTATTTTAAATTAATACAAAAGTTTATTTAAAAATAATTATTATATTTGGAAAAGTGTGGTTTTATTAAAATTAATACATAACCTCAAACCCCTAATGAAAAGTAGATTTAATAAATATTTATTAATTTTTTGCTTAGTATTAATTTGCTCTACAGTATTTGCGCAAAAAAGTCCCCCTACACCAGCCAAAGAGAATGACACACCACCACCAGGTTTACCAATAGATGGAGGTTTGTCCTACCTATTAATTGCAGGCATTGTATATGGCGTTTACGAATTGAAAAGAAAAAAATAATTATTTTTCTAACAACCTAGCTACATATTTTCCAATAACATCAAATTCTAAATTAATTACAGTTCCTTTTTTAAAGGTATGAAAATTAGTAAACTCATAAGTGTAAGGAATAATAGCAACTGAAAAACTATTCTTTTTAGAGTTTATAACGGTTAAACTTGTGCCATTAATTGTAACAGAGCCTTTTTCAATAGTTATATTGTTTAAAGAACTGTCATATTCAAAACTATAAATCCAACTGCCATCTTCTTCTTTAACATTAGTACAAACAGCTGTTTGATCTACATGACCTTGAACTATATGACCGTCTAATCTAGCGCCAAGTACCATTGCACGCTCTAAATTTATTAAATCACCAATTTTAAAATACCTAAAATTAGATTTGTCTAATGTTTCTTTAATTGCGGTAACAGTGTATTCATTGTCTTTAATATTAACAGTTGTTAGGCAAACACCATTATGAGCTACACTTTGATCAATTTTTAATTCAGAGGTAAAGTCACTTTCAATAGTTAGATGGAAATTTTCACCTTCTTGAACTATATTTTTTACAATACCTAAACTTTCTATTATACCTGTAAACATAATTTTATCAATTTAATTGATTACTTTTGACCATTCAAAATTAAGCATAATAAACCTGATTAATGGACAAATCTAAAAAAATAATAATAGGAATTTCTATAGGAGATTTTAATGGAATTGGAATAGAAATTGCCTTAAAAACCTTTTTAGATAAAAGAATGTTAGATTTTTGTACACCTATATTATTTGGTTCTACCAAATTAATAACTGCTTACAAGAAAAACATGAATATTGATATTATTTTTAATGGCATAAAGCATGTTGATAAAGTAATACATGGGAAGTTTAATATCTTAAATTTATGGAATGAGGAAATTGAAATAAACCTAGGGGAGCCTACAGAAGCTTCAGGTAAATACGCTTTTGAATCTCTAGAAGCAGCCACTAATTCATTGGCGAAAGGAGAAATAGATGTCTTAGTTACAGCACCTATAAATAAAGATAATATTCAATCAGAAAACTTTAAATTCCCTGGCCATACAGAGTTTTTAGAATCAAAGTTAGAAGGTGAAAGCCTTATGGTTTTAATGACAGATAAGTTAAGAATAGGATTAATAACTGGTCACATTCCAGTTTCTAAAATATCTGAAACAATTACACCTGATTTAATTAAGAAAAAAGTTGCAATTTTATACAATACTTTAATTAATGATTTTGCCATTTCAAAACCTAAAATTGCAATTTTAGGATTAAATCCACACTGTGGAGATCACGGTGTAATAGGTAATGAAGATGATGAAATAATAAGACCTACAATTTTAGAAATTCAAAACACAGGTCAGTTAGTGTATGGTCCATATGCTGCAGATAGCTTCTTTGGCTCAGAAAATTATAAAAATTTTGATGCAATTTTAGCAATGTATCACGATCAAGGTTTAGCACCTTTCAAAACGTTATCTTTTGGGGGAGGAGTGAATTTTACTGCTGGTTTAGATAAAGTGAGAACCTCACCAGATCACGGAACCGCTTATGAATTAGCTGGGAAAAATTTGGCTAATATAAACTCATTTAAAGAGGCTGTTTTTACAGGGATTCAAATATTTAAGACCAGAAAAGAGTATAAAAGTTTGACGGAAAACACTTTGAAACGATCAAGGCAAAAAGAAAAGCGATAAATATTTATAATTTATTTATAATTTTATATCTTTGCACGCTCAAATTGAATTTCAACATGAAAGATTTAAAAGAATTTGATATTTCTTTTGTAGGTTTAAAAGACGGATTAAATCAATTTGAATATAGAATTGAGAACGAGTTCTTTGATTTTTTTGAATACGATGAATTTTACAATTCAAATATAAAAGTAGTTATAGCTTTTTTAAAGAAACCTACGATGTTTGAATTAAATTTCACTTTTTTAGGTTGGGTTGAAGTGACTTGTGACGTTACAAATGAATTATTTAAGTACCCAATAGATACAAGTATAGATTTAATTGTGAAATTTGGACAAGAATTTAATGATGAAAATGAGGAATTACTAATTATACCTTATTCAGACCATAAAATTAATGTAGCACAATATATTTATGAAGCAATTGTATTGTCGTTGCCATTAAAAAAAATTCACCCAGGTGTAAATGATGGAACTTTACATTCAGAAGTATTAGATAAGTTAAGAGAATTAGAAATTAAAGAAAAAGAAGTAGCAGAAAAAAATAAGGAAATTGATCCTAGGTGGAATAAATTAAAGAATATACTAATAGATAAAAATACAAGCAATGGCACATCCTAAAAGAAAAATATCAAAAACAAGAAGAGATAAAAGAAGAACTCACTATAAAGCTGTAGTCCCTCAAATAGCTATTGATCCTACAACTGGTGAGGCACATTTATACCATAGAGCTCATTGGCACGAAGGGAAATTATATTATAGCTGTCTCTTATACACATCT
>SDWL01000027.1 GCA_004195315.1 Lutibacter sp. | reverse complement strand
AGATGTGTATAAGAGACAGCCATTACACATAAATGGTTTTTTTAAGCCAAAACCACCAATTGTACTTCCAATTAAACTAGTGAAATTTAAATTTTGAAAGTGATACAAGAACGAGTTTTGAACTTCAAATTTTACAGGTGCACTTATAAACACAGATTGCTCATCTTCAATATATTGGTTAAATAATTGTAACCAAGTTGTTGGAACTACACAATCTGCATCAGTAGTTATAATCCATTCAAACTTTGATTGCTTAATAGCGGAAGTTATAGCGTCTTTTTTTGGTGAATTTGTACTTGTTTTATTATTAATTAAACTAATGTTTAAAGTTGGATTTTGCAGTATGAAATCCTCAATAATTTGCTTAAAATTATCATTTGAGTAATCATTTATCAACACAATTTCAAATAAATTAGTTGGGTACTTAATAGCTGAAAGAGAGCTTAATAAATTGTGTAAGTTGTGAGCTTCGTTTCTGAACGGAATTACAATTGAAAAACTGTTTTTAGGGATTATATTTTTATTTTGAACAGATTTAATGTTCTCGAAACCAATTATAAAAGCGATAATTAGCGCAAAATATAGTATTGATATTAGAATTGAAATAAAAATCATTTGATATCAGTGAATTTAAAATTTATGACAAAGATGCTTCCTAATAAAGCAGGAACTGCAAAATTTAATAGCCACATAATAGTTGTTATTGTAACAACAGTAAGTTCGTTTAATTCAATTAAACTAAAAATTAAAACTGCAACAGAACCTTTAATAACCAAATCAAAAATACTTAAACTTGGAATTATAGAAGCTATAAAATACACACAAAAAATCAAGTTAATTAAGACGAGATAATCTGTTTCAACGTCAAATATCTTCAATAAAAAGTAAAATTGATGTGAGAATATTAAGTAACGTAAAAATGCTAAACTAATTATTTTAATATAAAGATTTTTTGGAAGTTGTTTTAGAAAAGTAACGATTTTATTCAAATAAATTTTAACAGTTTTAATGATGCCAAATTTTATACTAAAAAAATAAAGTAAACTAATTATAGTAATTAAGAGTAGTAATTTTTCAACATTTAAATCCGGAATTTTAATTGCATAATTAGTAATCAAAAACAGCAATCCAATAAGTCCAAAAAAAGTAGTAGCAGCTAATTGGCTCATGTTCCCAATAAAATTTAATAGCACTATTTTTTTTCTAGATTTTTTTTTAAAGTACAGCGCTTTTGCACCATATTCGCCTATTCTATTAGGTGTAATTATTGATGCAGTTAGAGAAGCTAAACTTTGTTGATAAGCTTCAAAAAAAGCAATTTGTTTTTCAACAGTGGCTAATAGTTTCCACTTGTAAATTTCTAATAACCAATTAACATCTGTAAATAATAGTAAAATTATAAAAGTCCAGAAGTTTTCAGAAAATAGAATTGAAAGTTGCTGTTGTAGTTCTGCAAATGAAAAAAGCTGATTACGAACAAGTTTCTGATATATAAAATAGAAAGCACCAATTAACAACACTAATTTAATTAGTAAAAAAAGGAAGCGTTTATATTTGTATGAGATATTGTACATTTGGTTTTACAAATAAACAAATAATTGAGTTCAGAAAAAATCATATTAGGAATTGATCCTGGAACTACTATCATGGGTTTTGGATTGATAAAAATTGTAGATAAAAAAATGGAGTTAATTCAGTTAAATGAATTATCACTAAAAAAATATGATGACCATTATGTAAAACTGAAAATAATTTTTGAACGGACCTTGCATTTAATTGAAACTTATCATCCCGATGAAATTGCAATTGAAGCTCCTTTTTTTGGTAAAAATGTGCAGTCTATGTTAAAATTAGGACGTGCGCAAGGAGTAGCAATGGCAGCAGGTTTGTCTCGTGAAATTCCAATTACTGAATATTCTCCCAAAAAAATTAAAATGGCAATTACAGGAAATGGAAATGCCAGTAAAGAGCAAGTTGCAAAAATGTTGCAAAGTTTATTAAAACTAAAAACTTTGCCGAAGAATTTAGATTCAACAGACGGTTTAGCTGCGGCAGTTTGTCATTTTTACAATAGTGGAAATATAACTGTTGGAAAAAGCTACACAGGTTGGGGAGCTTTTGTTAAACAAAACGGGGATAGAGTGAAAGAGTAAGCTAGTTTTTTTGGCTTAGAAAAAGGAATTTAATAAAATTGATTTTTTTAACTCTAAACACTAAATTTTAAATACTCATTTTCAATTTATATAATTACATCGCATTCATAGGTTTTGTACTTTTTTTCAATCACTAAATTTCTATGTTCATGAAAAAGATGGTGTTCTTTAGAAGCTTCCATTTTATCTTTATCTTCTTTAGAATTCCAAAATTCAACTAAAAAATACCTGTTTTCTTCATTTCTATCCTTAAAAATATTGAAATGATCTAGCCCGGCTGGTTTAGCCTCTGTTAATTCTTCGAATTTTTGTAATTCAACAAACGTAATTCCTTCGCCTTCTTTTACCTTAAATGAAACAATATGAGTGTACATAGTTTTATGTTTTTATCAAATTTACAATACAGATTTCAGAAAAAAGTTAAAAAAAATCACTTTTTGTAGTTTTTTTTTAATGACGTACATTTAACAAATAATAATAAATTGAATTGGCAGGAATTTATATACACATACCATTTTGTAAACAAGCGTGTTCCTATTGTGATTTTCATTTTTCTACTTCATTAAAAAGAAAAGAGGAAATGTTAAAAGCTATTAAACATGAATTGCTTTTAAGAAAAAATGAACTTGGAAATGAACAAATTGAAACTATTTATTTTGGAGGTGGTACACCATCTTTATTAACGATTGATGAATTACATTTTTTGTTAGCGATTATTTATGAAAACTATACAGTTGTTAGTAATCCAGAAATTACTTTGGAAGCTAATCCAGATGATTTAACAACTAAAAAAATTAAAGAATTAGCACAATCTCCAATAAACAGATTAAGTATCGGGATTCAATCTTTTTTTGAGGATGATTTAAAGTTTATGAATCGTGCTCATACCGCAGAAGAATCTAAAAAATGTTTGGTTGAAGCAAAAAAATATTTTAATAATATTACCATTGATTTAATTTACGGAGTTCCAAATATGAGTAACAAAAAATGGCTAGCAAATTTGCAGCAAGCTTTTGAATTGGGGATTCCTCATATTTCAAGTTATGCATTAACAGTTGAGGAAAAAACAGCATTACACAGTTTTATTAAAAAGGGGAAAGTTGCACCAGTTGATGAAGAATTAGCTTTGAAACATTTTAACATATTAGTTGAAGAGACTGAAAAACAAGATTTTATACACTATGAGATTTCAAATTTCGGTAAATCCAATTATTTATCTAAGCATAATATTTCATATTGGCAAGGTGAAAAGTATTTAGGTATTGGACCATCAGCTCATTCATTTAATGGTATAGAAAGATCTTGGAATGTTTCAAATAATTCAAAATATATTAAAGATTTAGTTGAAAATGAATTACCATCTGAAAGTGAAATGTTAACGGTAAACAATAGGTTTAATGAATATATTATGACAGGTTTACGCACTATTTGGGGCATTTCATTTGAAAAAGTAGAAAAAGAGTTTGGTGCAAGGTTTTTGCAACTATTAAAAAAGAATTCACAATCTTTTATTGAAAAAGGATTATTAGAAATTCAGCAGAATTCTTTTTTAAGTAAAACCTTAGTCACTACAAAAAAAGGTAAGTTTTTGGCCGACGGTATTGCTAGTGATTTGTTTATTGTAAATGAGATGTAAAGTTAGATACATATACATTTTATAGTTTATAATAATATTGAGCGTTTAAAATTAGAATATAAAACTATAGTATTACAAACAATTTTTGCTGAACAAGGAAATTTAATTCCATAAATGAATGGGAAATTGATAACAATGAACGATTCACCTTTCTTCATATTTTTATGAAGTATTGGAATGTGCTTAGCGGTATATGTTCGCTCCTTTTTAGCTCAAAGAGGAATTGTATTTAATGATGTAATCATTAATCAACAAATGAATTATGATTAATCTTCTGGAATGGTAAAAAATCATAAATATTGTAGTTGATTTGCCAAGTAATTTTCCTGAAAAATATGATTATGCAATTAAAAAAGTAGTAGATCAACGCTTGGTAAAGCGTCATTTAGTTGAAGCTCTTGAGTTAACAGTTTTAACTATTTTAGATTAATAGTTTTTTTTTGTTGACCGTATTTCAGAGTTTTTATTTGTAAATAATTTATTTGAATTGTTTGCGTAAGAAAATACTGAAATCAATTAAGCAATTACTTCAAAATCTCAATTTGAGTTTTATTTAATCACAAAATTGATATCTTTGAAAGGTAAATTATATTAGAAAATGACAATAATCTTAAAATCCATAATTACTTGCCCTGAATGTAGTCATCAAAAAGAAGATCAAATGCCTACAGATACTTGCCAGTTCTTTTATAAATGTGAAAGTTGCAGTACAATATTAAAGCCTAAGGAAGGTGATTGCTGTGTTTATTGTTCTTATGGATCTCAACCATGTCCTCCAATACAAGAAAATAAATGCTGTGGTGATTCTCACGTAAACAATTAAAATCTAACATATTAACATTGTCACCCATTATACTACTACAAGGGATGACTGCTAGGTTGATTAACTAAATTATAAATTAATTATAATCTCAAAGAGGTGTTAAAACACTTAATACGAGTATTTTAAAGTGTTTATTTTGCGAATTAGTGAAAATTATCTTAAATTGAAATCTATTAACTAAACTAAACTATTATGAAATTAAGATTTACCACACTAATTATTATTACAATTTTATTAGCTGGATGTGATTGTAAGAAAGAGCATGTTGAAGATATGCCTAAGGTTGACATTGTAAATGAAGAGTTTGCAGAAGCAAAGCAAGAGGTAATAGATACCTTTGTTGATATTGCTCAAAGCATTAAAGATGGAGACATTGAGAAACTAATTGCATTTCATGCCTATAGCCCTAAATTTACTGAATTCAAAAATGGAGAACCACGCAATGATGGTAAGGCAAATGAAGAGCATGAACGCAATGTTTTTGGTTCTGTAACAGAAGTTATTAAATTCAATGCCAAAGATTTGGCAGTAGCCGTTTATGGTGATGTAGCCAATGTTACCTTTCATTCTGATTTCCACCTTAAATTTGGTGAGGACCTTGTTGTTGTAAACGACCAAATTACTTTACTATTTGTCAAAACAGATGCTGTTTGGAAACTGGTTCATGAGCATCATTCCCCATTGAAAAAAGAGGAAAATATATAAGATTGTTAAAACAACATATGTATTAAGTAATGGAAAGCGCAAGTCATTAAAGTTTGCGTTTTTCTATTACATATGTGCTTTGCGAAAAGTCAACTCTTATTAAAATACTACATTTCTATATTGAAGTAGTGAAAAATTACAAAGAATGAAATTGAGCATATATTATGTTAATATACTTTTTTATTGAATTTAACCATCCCCACATTTATTACCATTACAGATGTGACATTTGTAGATGGAAGTTATAACATTGTTTGTATTTCCATTGATTTACTCAATGTTTGCAATAAGGTGTATCTTTGAAAAAGTTCAAAAATTAATTTCAAATGAATATCGAAGAATTCAGAGAATACTGCCTATCCAAAAAATATGTTACCGAATGCTTTCCATTCGACACTACTACTTTAGTATTTAAAGTTGCTGGTAAAATGTTTGCATTATCAGGTTTAGAGAATCAACCAGCTACAGTTAATTTAAAATGTGATCCTGAAAGAGCCATTGAACTTAGAGAAGAGTTTACTGATGTTATTGAAGGGTTTCATATGAACAAAAAACTTTGGAACACAATTACTATAGAAGGTAATTTACCAAAGAATCTTCTAATAGAATTAATTGATCATTCTTATGATTTGGTTGTAAAAGGGCTAACCAAAAAACTACAAAAAGAACTTGGGTTTTTGTAAAGAACCATTTTTAAAAATTGTAAAATATAACTTTTAACTAATTTAGTGTTTCTTGCGATAATCAGAAGGAGTTACACCTTTAATAGATTTGAATTTTCTGTTAAAATTTGCTAAATTATTAAAGCCAGATTTGTAAGATATTTCAGTAATATTTAAATCATTATTTTTTGTCAATAATTTACACGCGTTTCCAATTCTTATATCAATTAAAAAATTCACAAAAGTTTTATTTGTTCGTTGTTTAAAATACCTGCAAAAAGCATTTGGAGTCATATTAGCAATATCAGAAACTTGTGCTAAACTAATTTCGGTATGATAATTATTCATAGTGTATTGAAAAATATCACTCATACGCTTTCCTTCGTTTCCAGCATACTTTTTTAGATTTATTAGAGATGATAACGATTGTTTTTCAGCCCCAGAAATCAATCTTATTATTTCTAAGAAAGAAATAAATTGATCGTATTTTGAAAGATTTTTGATTTGAGATAATAATTTATACAGACTTTTCTTATTAGAAAGTATTTCAAGACCTAAACCAACTTCATTGAATAAATCTCGAGTATGTTCAAATTCAGGTAAATTTAAAAAACCTTCACCATAAGAATTTTTAGAAAAAAACAACGAAACCATTTCAGTTTCAGGTTCAACAGTAGTATCTCTTTTAAAAATATGTGGTAAATCTTCACCAATTACAAAAACATCATTTTTTTTATATTCACCCACACAATCACCAATAATATAAGTGCCTTCTCCTTCAGCAATTAAACTTATTTGAATTTCTTTATGTTGGTGTAATTTTTCATAAAAATTTTCTCCTTTATAATGTTGTACATATAAAGTAACGTTTTCTGGCTTCGGAATTTTAAAAGGTAAAACTTTCATTCAATTAAATTGTATATATTAATCTAATAATTCACAATAATACAAATAATAAGGTAAAATAATACTATTAATTGATGGAAAACATAAAAATAACAACATGTAGCTGTTATAGATTTGAAAAAATGAATAGTTCGAGTATGCAATGTAATGGTGTAATACCAGCAGTTAATACAAAATATACGGACAATTACCAACTAGATTTGGTAAATTTCGAAATAAATATTAAAGCACAATTAAAAGCAGGTGTTACCGGAATTATCATTGATGGAACACTTGGTGAAGAAAGTACTTTAACAGCAGATTATAGTTGGTTTTTGCCTTTGTTAGAGTTATATATAAACACTAAATTAGTGCAAAATATAAAGTTAGCTGAAGTGGCAACTGGTATTGGAACCGAAAATGTTCGTGAACCTCGTTTGCCTTTAATTGATGAAGAAAAAAGACGTGTGTTGGCTATTATAGAAAAGGATTAAAAACAAGATCAGCGTTGTCAGATTATAATAATTTATAGTTTGTAAATGTGGGTGTTACCGCAAGCGGTCGCGCTTTTCGTTTAATCTTTTTACTATGTAAAAAGGATATCACTTCAATCGCTAACACAAAAGAAATTGAACAATAAACAGAACAATTTAAATAACTAAAAATGATTACAGGAAAAAATTATATAGGAAATGTATTATCATCTTTAGGAACTAAAACCTATAAAACATTCAATCCACAAACCAATCTCGAAAATGAAATTGTTTATACAGAAGCTTCAACTGTTGAAATACAAGTAGCAGTAGAATTAGCATCGAAAGCTTTTAAAATTTTTAAAACAGTTTCAGGTGCAAAAAAAAGTAATTTTTTAAATGAAATTGCAAATGAAATAGAAGGGTTAGGAGATGAATTAATAAAAACATATTGTTCAGAAACTGGTTTGTCAGAAGGAAGAGCTATAGGAGAAAGAGGAAGAACTGTTTTTCAGTTGCGCTCATTTGCTAATTTGGTAAAAGAAGGTTCTTGGGTTGAAGCAACTATTGACACCTCTAATGTAAACAGACAACCCATTCCAAAAGTTGATATTCGAAAAATGTATATTCCACTTGGACCAGTCGTAGTTTTTGGGGCTAGTAATTTTCCTTTAGCATATTCAACTGCGGGTGGTGATACTGCTGCTGCTTTTGCTGCTGGTTGCCCAGTTATTGTAAAATCACATCCAATGCATGCTGGTACTGGAGAATTAGTTGCTTCAGCAATTATAAATGCAGCCTTAACAACAGCAATGCCAAATGGTGTATTTTCAAATTTAAACAGTAGTGGAATTGAAGTTGGTCAAATATTGGTTAAACACTCAGAAGTAAAAGCAGTTGGATTTACAGGTAGTATTCAGGGAGGAAAAGCTTTATATGATATAGCCGCTCAGAGAGAAGAACCAATTCCAGTTTTTGCAGAAATGGGAAGTGTAAATCCAGTAATTTTATTACCTAAAATAACAAAAAGTAAAGGGACTGAATGGGCAAAAACCTATGCAGGTTCAATAACTCTTGGGTCTGGACAATTTTGTACAAATCCAGGTTTGATTTTAGGAATTAAAGGAGAAGATTTAGATAATTTCATTCTAGTTTTATCAGAAGAAATTATAAAAATAAAACCAACTTGTATGTTACATCCTAATATAATTGAAGCTTATGAAAATAACAAAGCAAAAATGCTGGAACAAAAAGGGTTGGAAACTACTGCGTCGATAAATAATAAAGTTTCAAAAAATTATGGTCGTCAAATTGTGACCACAGTTAAAGGTGCTACTTTTTTAGCAAATATCAATTTGCATCAAGAAGTTTTCGGACCATTCTCTATGGTAGTTCAATGTGAGAATGTAGATCAGTTAGAAGAAATAATTTCTAATTTAGAAGGACAATTAACAGGAACTATCTTAGGAGATGAAAATGAGTTAATAGAATATTCAGAGATCATTAGTTTACTTCAAAATAGAGTTGGGCGCATTATTTTTAATGGTGTACCAACAGGAGTTGAAGTTTGCTCAGCGATGGTTCATGGCGGGCCTTATCCTGCTTCAACAGATAGCCGTTTTACAGCAGTAGGAATTAATTCAATTAAACGATGGGTTAGACCTTTTAGTTTTCAAAGCTGGCCAAATGAGTTATTGCCAATCGAATTAAAAAATGAAAATCCGTTAAAAATTTCGCGTTTAGTTGATGGTGTAAAAACTTCAAAAAGTTTATAAATATGAAAAGGAAAATAGCTCATATAACTTTGGTTGTAAAAGATTACGATGAAGCCATTGATTTTTATATAAATAAATTAAAATTTGTTTTAGTTGAAGACACACAATTGGGTGAAAATAAACGTTGGGTATTAGTATCTCCTAATGCTAAAAATAGTTGTTCTTTACTTTTAGCAGAAGCTTCAAATGAAACTCAAGAAAAGGCTATAGGGAACCAATCTGGTGGTCGAGTATTTTTATTTCTTCATACAGATAATTTTAAAAAGGAATATAAAAATTTAATTGAAAATAAAATTAAAATAGTTAGAAAACCTATAGAAGAACCATATGGTATTGTTGCTGTTTTTGAAGATTTGTATGGGAATTTATGGGATTTAATTGAACCAAAATAAACAAACAAAATGGGGAAAGAAGTTGTGATTATTGGTTTATGTGCTGCTTATTGTTTGCAAAAGAGGGTGTGAGTATACCTCAATTTTTATCAGAACAAGATGAATTCAGAACAAATGCATCAAAATTAAAAGGGTTTTTAAATGCTAGTTCAATTACAGGAATTATATCAAGATTAGAAAAAAAAATCTTGTAGTAAAACTTCCTAAATCTATTGATAAACGAATTACTTTAATTTCTTTAACAGCTAAAGGAATGGAACTTATCCAAAATGTCCCAATTACTTTTCAACAAAAATTAAGTGAAAAATTACAAGCACTTCCTCCAGATAAACTAAAAACTAATATTGAAGGAATTGACTTATTGACTGAACTTATGGAGTTTGATGAAATTTATGCTTCACCTATTATTACTTCAGAAGAATTACTTTAAAAGTCATTGCGTTCAGACTATCGTTTGATTTTAGTTTAGTGTCTTTTTTGTTTGAGTCTTTAAAAGTTTCTATAGAAAATATATATATATTATTGAAATAGTAGCTCTTGTTTTCGCTTAAATGAGTATAAAATACTTGCTTATTAAATTATTATAATCAATTTCATATAGTTTCTATAGAAACTATTTAGTATTTTCACATCATAATCAATAAAACATAAACAGAAAATATGCTCATAATTAATGTGAAAGAAGGAGAGAATATAGAAAGAGCTCTAAAAAGATTCAAAAGAAAAGTTAGAGATACAAAACAGATAAATAATTTGAGAGATAAAAAGCAATTTACTAAAAAGTCTGTAAGGAAAAGAATGCAAATGGAGAAGGCGGTTTACAAACAGGCTTTAAAAATTAAAGAAGAATAATAAATATGGACACTTTTAAGATTTATAACAAAATCACAAAACCCTCGGAAAAAGAAAAGGAGGAGGTTGTTGCATTTTTATTTCAACATTTACAAGAGTATGGCGATAAGAAAGAAGATATCAGTAAATGTTTTGATTTTGCAGTAAAGGATTCTAATGAAGGACTTGGTGGATTTGTGTTAATTCTTTATGAGAATGATGAAATTGATGGAGTCACAATTGTTAATAAAACAGGAATGCGAGGTTATATCCCTGAAAACATCCTTGTTTATATTGCGGTTCATGAAAATACTAGAGGTAAAGGTTTTGGTAAAAAACTCATGAACAAAGCCATTGAATTGGCCGATGGCGATATTGCTTTGCACGTAGAACCAAACAATCCAGCCAAATTTTTATATGAAAAACTAGGTTTTGAAAATAAATACCTAGAAATGAGACTTAAAAAACAACATTAAACACTATGGCTTTTTTAGATATTGTTGTTTTTGTAGTTTATATGGCCGCCGTTTTGGGAATTGGGTTTTATTTTTATAAAAAAAATGAAACCGTTAAAGATTACTATGTTGGTGGAGGTGAAATGAAAAGCTTACACGTTGGTTTATCCGTTGTTGCAACAGATGTAGGAGGTGGATTTTCAATTGGATTAGGCGGATTGGGTTTTGTTATGGGTATATCAGGTTCGTGGATGTTATTTACGGGACTAGTAGGTGCTTGGTTAAGTGCTGTATTTTTGATTCCCAAAGTAGTTAAACTAGGGAATTTACATGGTTTTTTAACATTTCCAGAATTTTTAAAACACAGCTATGGAACTACTGTTGCTATGGTTGCTGGTGTTATTTCCTTTATTGGATATTTAGGCTTTACTTCATCACAATTTCTTGCTGGTGCAAAGTTGGCAGTTGGTACATTTCCTTCTCTTGATTTGAATCAAGCTTTATTAATAATGGGAGGTGTGGCATTGGTTTATACTGTTTTTGGCGGAATGAAAGCTGTAATTTACACAGATACTTTTCAATGGATTATTTTAATGGTTGGGTTAATATTTGTTGGAATCCCTATTGCTTATAACTTCTTAGGAGGTTATGAAGCTATTGTAAGTGTACTTCCTGAAAAATATTTTTCGTTGAAAAACGTTTCTTGGGTACAACTTGTAAATTGGTTCGTAATTATTGTTCCTATTTGGTTTGTTGGAATGACACTTTATCAAAGAATATACGCATGCAAAGATGAAAAAACGGCAAAGAAAGCTTGGTTTATAGCAGGACTTTTTGAATACCCTATAATGGCTTTTATGGGCGTAATTCTTGGATTATTTGCAAGAGTAGCAGCTGCAAAAGGTGTTTTTATTTCAGATGGATTTGCAAGTGAAATAGGGATGGATCCTGAGATGGGAATGCCGTTACTTTTAAAACATGCATTGCCAGTAGGTTTTATGGGATTAATGTTGTCAGCTTATTTTTCCGCTATTATGTCAACAGCAGACAGTTGTTTGTTGGCAGCATCCGGTAATTTTGTAACCGATATTTTAGGACTTAAGCAACTTAACAAAAAAAATATACGAATTTCTCAAATTGTTACATTTATTGTTGGTGGAGTTGCAATAATTTTAGCCACTACAATGCAAAGCGTATTGTCACTTATGCTATTGTCCTACTCATTTATGGTTTCTGGACTTTTGGTTCCCGTTTTGGGAATATTATTATCAAAAAAAAGAAAACCTTTAGCAGCTTTGCTCTCAATGATAATAGGAGGATCTTCAACATTAATTTTAACATTTCTTGAAGTTAAAATTCCTTTTGGTTTCGATCCAATTTTAATTGGGATTTCACTATCATTCATTGTTTATTTAATAATTAAAAAATAAAAAATGGCACATATAACGCTTAATAAGAGATCATTAGCTCATAATTATTTATATTTACAATCGTTATTCACAAGTCATCAAAAAGAATGGGCTCCTGTTTTGAAAATGCTATGCGGAAATAAAACCTTTTTGGAGTTTGTATTATCTCTAGGAGATGAACAGGTTTGTGACGCTAGATTATCTAATTTAAAAAAAATTAAAAAAATAAATCCTAACAAAGTAACTATATATATAAAACCACCTGCCAAAAGAAGTATTGCCAATGTGGTGAGATTTGCCGATGTTAGTTTTAATACAGAATTTACAACTATAAAATGGCTGTCTGAAGAAGCTGTAAAACAAAAAAAAAACCACCGAATTATTATTATGATTGAATTGGGTGACTTACGCGAAGGAATTTTGGGTGAGCATTTAATACCGTTTTACAAAAAAATATTTGAATTACCTAACATTACAGTTTCAGGAATTGGAGCAAACCTCAATTGTTTAAGTGGCATAATGCCAAGTAAAGATAAATTGATTCAATTAAGCTTGTATGAACAATTGATTGAAGCGAAATTTGGAAAGAAAATTGATTATGTGTCAGGAGGATCTTCAGTGATGATACCACTTTTATTAAAAAAACAAATTCCTAAGGGGGTTAATCATTTCAGAATTGGGGAAACCTTATTTTTTGGAATTGATTTATTTTCAAATAAAACGATCCCTAAAATGAAGAATGATGTTTTTTTACTTAATGCTGAAATCATTGAAATAACTGAAAAATCTATTATGCCTTATGGAAATTTAGAAGAAAATCCATCAGGAGAAACCTTTGAGATTAACCCTGAAGATTTTGGAAAAAATCATAGTAGAGGAATTTTAGACATAGGGCTTTTGGATATTGCTAAAACTGAATTTTTGATTCCAATAGATAAAGAGATTACATTTATTGGAGCAAGTTCCGATATGTTAGTTATTGATTTAAGTAAAACTAAGAAAAAGTATAAAATTGGAGATTTAGTTTCATTTAGAATGAACTACATGGGAGCTTTGCGAGTAATGAACTCAGAGTATATTGAAAAGAGACTGGTTTAATTCTAAAGCTTTAAATTTTGGTTGTCTCAATGGCTGTCTCTTATACACATCT
>SDWL01000304.1 GCA_004195315.1 Lutibacter sp. | reverse complement strand
ACAGCTTGGGTATACCCAAGCTGTTTTTGTTTAAGTTCAAATTTTATACATGTATTAGTTAGATTACTTAAAAAAAATTAATAGACAGATATCTTCTTCCTTTCAATTAAATAAAAGCATTGCTTTTAAAAGGTGTTTAAATTTAATTCACGCTAACTTAAAAATTACCTAAAACAACGAATTTCACTATAAAAAAGATGAGTCAATTGGCTCCCATAATTCAATTTTATTTCCTTCAGGATCTAAAATCCAACCAAACTTACCATACTCGTACTCCTCTACTTCCCCAACAATAATTACTCCTTCGTTTTTGAGTTTATGTAAAAGTTCTAATAAATTATTAACCCTGTAATTAAACATATACTCTTTTGTTGAGGGTGTAAAATAAGTTGTATCGTCCTTAAACGGACTCCATTGTGTACTTGCTTTTTCTCCATATTCATCTTTCCACCAAAAAGTACAACCCCAATCATCTGTATTAAAACCTAAATGATTTTTATACCATTCTTTCAATTTAGCAGGATTTTTGGTTTTAAAAAAAAGTCCACCAATGCCAGTAACTTTTTTAATTTCTGGTTTAATTTCAAGAGTGTTTTGGGCGAGAAATTTAGCTTCAACTTTATCAACAATAATTTGAGCTAATTTAATTTTAGATTCTATTGTCCATCCTGCAATATGAGGTGAAAGAATTATATTTTCAGCTTCAATTAAATAATCAAAAGCTTCAGGGAAATTATCATTTTGGAATAAATTTTCAAACGATAATTTTTCATATTCTAATACATCTAAACATGCACCTAACACTTTTTTACAAATAAGTGCTTCAACCAAATCATCTGTAACAACTGCAGAACCTCTTGCTGTGTTTATTAAATAAAAAGGTTTCTTAAAATTATTGATAAATGCACTATTTACCATGTTGTTTGACAGCCTATTATAAGGAGTATGTATACTTAAAACATCTGTTTTTTCTTGCAATTCTTCTAATGAAACTTGTTTACAATTTTCATCACTAACGCCTTCTTTTATATCGTAGCAAATAACTTCAACATCAAAACCTTTTAATTTTTTAGCAAAGGCTTTACCCATGTTTCCATAACCAATAATACCAACCGTTTTACCTTCTAATTCAACACCTCTATTGGCTTCTCGTAACCATTTTCCATTTCTAATTTCTAAATCGGCTTTTTTAAGATTATTGAATAACATTAATAACATTCCTAAAGCGTGTTCTCCAACAGCATTTCTGTTTCCTTCAGGAGCTGAAATTAAATAAACACCTTTTTTTTCGGCGTATTCTTCATTAATACTTTCAAGTCCGGCACCAACGCGTGCTATAAATTTTAAGTTGTTTGCTTTATCTAAAAACTGCTGATCAATATTAAACCTACTTCTAATTACTACTCCATCATAATTACTTATTTTTTCTTCAATTTGTTGTTTGGTTGAAGTATAATCTTCATCACAAATACAGCCCAGTTTTTCTAGTCCGTTTTGAAGAATTGGGTGGTTATTATCAATTAGAAGAATTCTCATTTTTTTGTATTTTATTTCCGATTTTTAGCATAAATTCCAACATTAGGGTAAGGAATTTTTAGTATTGCTCTTCTTCATTAGGAAAATCGCTGCTTTTTACATCAGAAATATAGCTTTCAAAAGCATTGGTCATTTCAGTATATAAATCTAGATATCGACGTAAAAATCGAGGATGAAATTCATGAGTCATTCCTAGCATATCATGTGTTACAAGAACTTGTCCATCAACACCATTTCCTGCACCTATTCCAATCACTGGGATTGTTAAGCTTTCTGCAACTTCTTTGGCAAGTTTTGCCGGTACTTTTTCTAAAACTAAGGCAAAACAACCTAGATGCTCCAATAATTTAGCATCTTCTTTCAGTTTTTCAGCTTCTTCTTCTTCTTTGGCTCTAACGGTATAGGTTCCAAATTTATAAATAGACTGAGGTGTTAAGCCTAAATGTCCCATTACAGGAATTCCGGCAGTTAAAATTCTAGAAATTGATTCGCGAATTTCACTTCCTCCTTCTAATTTTACTGCATGACCGCCAGATTCTTTCATAATTCGTATAGAAGAATCTAAAGCATTACGCGAATTTCCTTGGTAACTCCCAAATGGTAAATCAACCACTATTAAACATCGTTCAATTGCTCTAACAACTGAGCTAGCGTGGTAAATCATTTGGTCTAAAGTAATTGGTAATGTAGTTTCATGACCTGCCATTACATTTGAAGCAGAATCACCTACTAGAATAATATCTATACCTGCATGGTCTACGATTTTGGCCATAGTAAAATCATACGCGGTAAGCATAGCAATTTTCTCTCCATTATTTTTCATTTCTACCAGACTTTTAGTAGTAATTCTTTTATAGTCTTTTTTAGCTGTTGACATTCTATCTCGTTTAAATCTTAAAAGGTAAAAGTAGTGAAAAATCAGTTTTGTTTTAAAAAGATCTCTTTTCATATTTTTGAAATTAAATCAATACCAAAACAGTTTAATATAATTTTGAAAAATAACTATAATAAGATTATATTTACTTAAAAATAAGTCGATTTTGGATGAGTACAAAAAAAATTCTAAAGATTACATTAACGAACTAGAAGAGAAAATAATTAATCTAAATTTAAAGTTAAAGAATACAACTAGCGAACTAAATTCAGTTAGAAAAAGCAATAATAAATCTGTTGGGGAATTAATTCACAATTTAAGAAACCCAGTTGGAGTTGTTTTTTCTTTTTCGGATATGATTCTAGAAGATATTGAAGATTATACTACTGAAAAATTAAAAAAACATTTGAAAATAATTAAAAATTCGGCCAATTTTTCATTACAAATGTTAAAAACTGTTGCTAAATATTCTCAGCTACAATCGCCAGATTTAAAATACTCATTTAAAAGCTTAAATTACATTGAATTAGTAAATAC
>SDWL01000303.1 GCA_004195315.1 Lutibacter sp. | reverse complement strand
AGATGTGTATAAGAGACAGAACAAATATTAATTGATTGTTACTTACTAAAAGACTCGTCAAATTTAAATTTGGCGAGTCTTTAATATTATAATAACTGAATTAATAATTATTCTTTTTTAATTAGTTCTTCTTGTACATTATTAGGAACTAATTCAAAATTAGAAAATTTAGTACTAAAGCTTCCTCTACCTTGTGTTATTGAGCGTAATGTAGTTGAATACTTATACATTTCTGCCAAAGGTGTTTTTGCTTTAATAGTTTGGTATTTACCATCGCTATCCATTCCTAAAATAACAGATCTTCTTGATTGTAAATCTGTCATAACATTACCCATTAATTCTTCAGGAACTTTTACCGAAAGTTCGTTTATTGGTTCTAATAATTTTGGTTTAGCATTTAAAAATGCGTCTTTAAATGCATGACCGGCAGCAATTTTAAATGAAATATCATTTGAGTCTACAGCGTGCATTTTACCGTCAAATAACATAACTCTAATATCTCTTGCATAAGATTTAGTAAGAGGGCCTTCTTCCATAACTTCTAAAATTCCTTTTAAAACGGAAGGTAAATAGCGAGTATCAATTACGCCTCCAACAATACAGTTGTAGAAAACTAATTTTCCACCCCAGGCTAAATTTACTTCTTCTTTTTTTCTAATATTAAATCCTTCTGGTTCAGGCATTCCTTCATACCAAGGTTCAATTTTTATATGAACTTCTCCAAACTGACCAGAACCACCTGATTGTTTTTTATGTTTGTAACTAGTTGTTGCTGAGCGTTGAATAGTTTCTCTATAAGCAATTTTTGGCTGTTCGAAGCTTGTTTTTATGCCTCCATAATGTTTTTGTAAAGTCCAATCTATAGTTGCTAAATGTAATTCACCTTGACAAGAAAGAATTTGCTGTTTTAATTCAGTTGAATATTTTACAATAACAGTAGGATCTTGACTGTTAATTTTTCTCAGTGCTTCATTTAGTTTCTCTTCATCATTTTTATCAATTGCATTTATAGATTTACTAATTCTTGATGAAGGATAACTAATTGGCTTAATTGTAACGCCTGAGTCTTTAACTCTTAAAGTATCATTAGTTTCTGTATATTTTAATTTTAACGTAGCACCAATATCACCTGCGCTTAATTTATCAACTGGTATACGGTTTTTACCATTTATAATAAACAGTTGGTTTAATATCTCAATTTCTTCATTTCTAGAGTTTTCCAGCTTATCATTTTGCTTAATTTCTCCAGATTTCACTTTAAAGAAACTAATTTGACCTAAATTTGGTTCATATAAAGTTTTGAAAATAAATAATGCTGTTTGCGCATCAGCTTTACATTCAATTGTTTTGTCTTCAACACTTTGTTCAGGTTTTAAATCTGCAGCAGAAGGAGCAACGTTATCAATAAAGCCCATTAATCTACCACTTCCCATATCATTCAATGCAGAAATACAAAAAACAGGGAATAATTCATGGTTAAGCATTCCTTTTTTAATTCCTTCACGCATTTCATCTTCATTTAATGATCCTTTATCAAAATAAAGTTCCATTAAATCTTCATCATTCTCAGCTGCTTTCTCTACCAATTCATTGTGTAATTTATTCGCTAAATCAATTTGATCCGAAGGAATTTCATATTTTACAGGTCTGCCACCTTCAGGGCCAAACTTGTACATTTTCATTTTAAGTACATCAATAATACATTGTGCACCACCATCTATTAAAGGGTATTGAATTTTAATAGCGTTGTTTCCAACTAAATCTACAATACTTTTAAAACTTTCGTTAAAATCAGCTTTAGGACTGTCAATTTGATTGATAACAAATAATGTAGGACGAGAAAAACGATCTACATAATTCCAAATAATTTCAGTACCAACTTCAACACCATGTTGTGCATTAATAATAGTTACTATTGAATCGGCTACATGCATAGTAGAAGCAATTTCACCTATGAAATCATCTAAACCAGGAGTGTCAATTATGTTAATTTTGTAGTTGCGCCATTCAGTGTGAAGAGGAGTGGCAAAAATGGAAGTTTCTCTTTCTTGCTCAATTTCGTGGTAATCTGAAACAGTATTTTTGTTTTCTACGCTACCACGGCGTTTGACTAATCCAGCTTCAAAGAGCATTGTTTCTGCTAATGTAGTTTTTCCGCTTTTATGAGCTCCTACAAATGCAACATTTTTAATGTGTTTATCATCGTATATTTTCATAATTTAACTGTTTTTGTGAAAAGTATTATAAAGTTACAAACTTTTTAATTTAAAAAGATGACTAATGTTAGGGTTTTTATGAAACTGTTTTACTATTTAGATTAAAAGTTTAAAATAATATTGAATTCAATAATTTTACAATTCACCCTACATAAAATACAACTCGGTTCATTTTATTTTTGTATTGCTTGTTTTTAAAAGACTTTTGAAGTGTAAAACAAAATATTATTAATTAAAAACTAGTATGATGCAACAATTAATTTTAACCATTATTTTATTATTTTCATCTGTTGTTTTAACAAAAGCGCAGGGAAATAGTGAGAATTTAGTAGAAAGAAACATTAAAGTTTCTGTAGTTAATGCTTTAAACAATGAGGGTACTGTAAAATTTGCCTTTTTTAATAAGGAAGGTTTTAGAAAACAGCCTTTATTTGCAAAATCAGCTGTTGTGGAAAAAGGACAGTAATTTTTTCTAATATTCAAAAAGGAGAATATGCTATTTTGTGTTATCACGATGAAAATGATAATAATCAATGAATTTTTATGAAAACGGAATACCAAAAGAAAGTTATGGAACATCAAACAATGTAATTTTAATGGGGCCTCCAAATTTTGAAAGTTCTAAATTTGAAGTTAGTGATAAAGATTTAACTTTAGAAATTAAGTTTTAAATTGCAATTAGTTAAAGC